>CALMUU010000048.1 GCA_937872965.1 uncultured Actinomycetes bacterium | reverse complement strand
CGCTCCAACACTGGTAAGGGCTAGGATTTCTCGCTACGAATAACGAATGGAGTCGTTATGGCCGGTGGAATACGTCGAGTTCCCAATGCTGGGCTACCTTTCACGCGAAAGGGAAAACGCGCAGATGCGAGCGCAACTCGTAGAAACCCGCCGGGCAAGCAATTTACTTCACCGGGAAGACGACTGTATGAACCCGGAAGGCGAATCAATGTACCTGGTCGGCGATTAACGCAACCTGGAAGGCCATTAACCCAACGCGGAAGAAACCTCTTTCCGCGAACAGCAAGTCGTTTCCGGTAAATGTGACACAATTGATCGTTCATCCTCGCAAACAAATGTGAACAAATGAATGTTTACTATTTTAACCGAAGTGAAGAAAAAACAAGGAAGGTGACTCATGGTCGGTAAGAATAGATCAATGAAAGAAACACGCCAGATCAAAATTGCCATTGTCGGTTGTGGGACTGTGGGAAGTTCCCTCATTCAACAACTTGGCGAGAAACACGATCGAATTCTTAACGAGTATGGGTTTAGTGTTCGCCTCTCACACGTACTCGTGCGTAATCGCGACACGCAACGTGATGTTCCCGATAAAAGTATTCTCTATTCTTCCAGCGATGAGCTCGGTGAATTTTCTGACATCGTGACAACGAATCCTGCAGACATTATAAATTCAGATGTCGATATCGTCGTTGAAGTGGCTGGGGGTATCCACGACGCATACGACATTATTCAAGCCGCTCTTGCTTCATCTCGTAGTGTGGTCACAGCAAATAAAGAGTTGCTTGCATTAAAAGGAAACGAGCTCTATGCCCTTGCCGGATCCAATGGAGTCGATCTTCTTTTCGAAGCAGCTGTGGCGGGCGCTATTCCTATTGTCCGTCCTATCCGCGAGTCTTTGGCCGTTGAGCACATTAATAGTGTGAGAGGAATTCTCAACGGAACAACGAACTTTATCCTTACTCAAATGACGCGCAATGGAACGAGTTACGAAGCAGCACTCGCCGAAGCGACCGCATTGGGCTATGCCGAAGCGGATCCAACGGCAGATGTCGAAGGTTATGACGCAGCAGCAAAAATTGCGATTATTTCGCTTCTTGCAACAGGGGCGAATGCATTACAGAGTGATGTGCAGACACGAGGTATCAGTGGAGTCACTGCTGAAGATATTGCAACGGCCACAGAATTGGGATATGTCATCAAGCTGATTGCTATTGTTCAAGAAAGAAACGCACATGAAGTTATTCTTCGTGTCGATCCAACTTTTGTTCCCGTTACTCACCCATTAAGCACTGTTCACGATGGATTTAATGCGGTCACGATTTCTGGTGAACGTTCGGGTGAATTGACATTCATCGGACGTGGAGCAGGGGGAGACCCCACTGCCGCCGCAGCTTTAGGTGATGTCGTTGATGCTTGTATCAATGTTGATCGCGGCCGCTCAGGTGCCGTTGTTGGGTTTGAGTTTGATCGAACAATTGCGGACCCGGGAGAATGGCTATCAAGCTTTTATATTGACTCTTTGGTGGAGGATCAGCCAGGAGTGCTTGCACAGATTGCGGGTGTTGTAGAGCGCCATGGCATATCTATCGGATCTCTCTCGCAACAACCGAGCAAGGGTGCTGATGTGCCGGTGCGTCTTCTGTTGCTTACACACGAGACGAGAGAGAGAAATATGCTCCAAGCAGCAGAAGAGTTAAGAGGGCTTTCCTGTGTTCAAAAAGTTGGCCCCATTTATCCTGTGCTTGCTTAGAAGTCTTTGCAGGGTGACACCCTGCAAATTAACAATTAAGGAGGAACTCTCTATTCCTCGAGTTGTGGAATTGAGCCTTATGTTCCGGGCTTTTGCGCTCTAAAACAATTAGGCATGCTCTTGAGATGTGGCAACTTATGATAGAGCCCCATTTCGAATGAAGCGCCGTGGCGTGAGCTACCCTATGGCAATTCAAGTCCGCGATGACGGTACAGAAATTCGTGTTGATGCAAAAAATTTTACGGAGGCGAATCGTCCGTGGAATACTCGCAGATTTGTGGACCATGAGACCGGTGTATATGAACCGCAACAACTCTTTCCTGATCTTTCTGTGGCAGGCGTGCGCGACACTGCCCGTTAAATTTCCCCATGTATTCTTGACATTTCTAGGGAGGGCCGCACCTGCTGCTTCGCACCAGGAACAACCCTATGTGAAAGAATAAGGAGATGACAACTCACTGGACCGGACTTATCAATGCATTCCGCTCGCGATTACCTATTAATGATGGCGAAGAAATCATTACGCTGCATGAAGGTAATACTCCGCTCGTTCCGGCAGGGCATTTATCCGACCTTGTCGATGCACAGGTCTACATCAAAGTAGAGGGTGCAAATCCAACAGGAAGTTTCAAAGACCGCGGCATGACCATGGCGGTGACGAAGGCCAAGTCACAAGGTAAGAAAGTTCTTGTCTGTGCGAGTACAGGCAATACGTCGGCCGCGTTGGCTGCATATTCCGCACGTGCAGGGTTGCCGTGCATGGTGATTATTCCTCAAGGAAAAATTGCGTTAGGGAAGCTTGCGCAAGCCATCATGCATGGTGCGCGCATTATGCAGATCGATGGAAACTTTGATGAGGCGTTAACACTTGTCCGCCAGCTTGAAAGCATTGAAACTGTTGGAATCATGAACTCGATTAATCCCTATCGTGTGCAGGGTCAAAAGACGGCGGCCTTTGAAATTTGTGATGCGCTTGGATGTGCACCCGACGAACATTTTATTCCTGTTGGTAACGCTGCAAATATTTATGCATATTGGGTGGGATATAAAGAGTATGCGAGTGAATCAATTGTTACGCCGACTCCGCATATGCGTGGTGTACAAGCAGATGGTTCTGCTCCTTTCGTTTACGGTTTCCCCGTAGAGAATCCGGAAACGATCGCAACGGCGATTCGTATCGGTGCTCCCGCTAGTTACGAACTGGCTAAAGGCGCTCGTGACGAAAGTGGAGGTTCAATCACCGCGGTCACCGACGAAAAAATTCTTGAGGCATACAAACTTCTCGCGCGTACCGAAGGCATTTTTGTTGAACCTGCATCGGCGGCCAGTATTGCTGGTTTATTAGCAGCGCATGCCAAGGGAGATATTGTTCCTGGTTCCAC
>CALMUU010000047.1 GCA_937872965.1 uncultured Actinomycetes bacterium | reverse complement strand
AGTTGTTTGCCCGGACGCTGTGGATTGTGACTTCGAAGACGGCACGCGGGCCTTCGTACTTAACCTTGTCACCAGATTTGGCGCCCATCAGTGCAATACCAAGAGGGGAAGTGGTCGTTAACATATCGAATTCATCGTGCTTCTCTTCAATAGAGCCAACGAGATATGTCGTAGTTTCGTCGTCTCCCTCCATAGAGATCTCGACAATGGTTCCAATGGCAACAACATCGCCTACACCGCCCTCAACAATGGTTGCATTCTTGAGGATCTGTTCAAGTTCACGAACGCGCGCTTCGCTGAGACCTTGCGTATCTTTCGCCGCGTGATACTCGCCGTTTTCTTTTAAGTCGCCGTGCTCACGAGCCTTCTCAATCATTTGTGCAAGATCGAGACGGTACTTTCCCGTTCGCCATTCCAGCTCTTCTTTAAGACGGTCAAACGCCTCTTGCGTTATTTCATACTTATCCATGATGTTCCTTAATTAACCGTTGACTTACGCCTACGCGAAGTCGCGTCAACTAGTAGCCGTACGGATCGACAGTTGTGGTGGTTTGCGATACGGTGGTTTGAGTTACAGCCGGTGTTGTAGTGGATGTGGTTGTATCCTCTGTGCTGCTCTTCTTTGAGCTGCCTGCTTTAAGGAGAAAAAGTAATTGAACTTTGAGAAAACCCTGCTTCTCGACAGCTACAAAGGAACTATCAGGAGCTTCGATTCCGTAGTCCGAAAGTGTGAGTTCAAGCTCACCAGAAATTTTGATGACCTTGCCATCCCATGTTGCTTTAAGCGGGAAGGTTACTTCTTGGGATTGTCCATGAAGGGTTAGGGTTCCTGGAATTTCGATTTCGATTTCTTCATTTTTTGCAAATGCTGACGAGAATGTCACGGGCTTGCTTTGCTTAAAGATCGCTTCAGGGAATGCGTCAGTCTCTAAGCCTTCGCCTGCCATTTTGTTATCGCGACCCGGCTTATCACTCTTCATTTCTGTTGTGTCAACAGTGATGATTCCATCTGAAATGGTTGTGCCATCAACGACGAATGTTCCACTGACAACTTTGGATTTTCCTACTGCGGATGTTTTAACGGAAGCACCGCCAAAAAGTTCATCGATCTGGTAGCCAGCAAAGACGTCATTTTGTTGTTTGATTGACCATGTACCATCAGGTGTGGATTGTTCCTCAACGTCACGTGCTGATTGAGATGAGTCAATGTTTTTTGTTCCTACATTGAGCTTTTCGTCACGGAGAACGAAATACCAAAAAGCAGTACCACCCGCAAGGGCAAGAACGATAAGAGCAATAATAATCTTCTTCTTCATAGCTATGAAATAGTAGTAGAGAAAAAGGTGTTACGAGTCAATGTTCTCTGGTTGTGGCCAAAATTTCTCATCATTGTGTATTTATTAGCGATTCTTAACCCTCTAATTCAAGTGTAGAAATGTGCGTGTGCCCTATATAATGGTCATCACGGGGAATTGAGGATGCAGATGACAGATAAAGATCACTTTATTGTGACCCAGAGCACACACTGCGCGAGTGATAGTGAGCGTAATGCGATCTTGGAAAATCCGGGATTTGGAAAGTATTTTACGGATCATATGGCTGTGATGAGTTTTTCGCGTGACAAAGGGTGGCACTCCGGCGAAGTTCGCGCATTTGAACCGTTTTCCGTATCACCTGCGATGATGGTGTTTCATTACGGTCAAGCCATTTTCGAAGGCATGAAGGCTTATCGAACGCCCGAAAATGAATTGGTACTCTTTCGTCCCGAGAAAAATGCACAACGTTTAAACAAGTCGGCTGTGCGCATGGCGATGCCTGAGCTTGATGAAAAACTTTTTATCGAAGCGTGTGAAAAGCTTGTTCGTGCAGATGCAACATGGGTTCCTGAACGCGAAGGACAATCTCTTTACTTGCGTCCCTTTATGGTGGCAAGCGAAGCACATCTGGGATTACGTGCTGCGGATGAATATCTCTTCGTTATTATCGCTTCTCCTGTTTCTCCCTTTTTTCAATCGATTGCAGATGTTCCTGCAATTTCAATCTTTGCTACTGATAATTATGTGCGAGCTGTCGAAGGAGGAACGGGCGAAGCCAAGTGTGCGGGTAATTATGCGGCGAGCCTGATTGCAAAAGACGAAGCATATGCTCATGATTGCCAAGATGTTTTGTGGCGTGATGCAAAAGAGCGGAAATATATAGAAGAGATGGGAACGAGCAACGTCTGTTTTGTTTCACGTAGTGCCGGTGGATCCGTTACACTCCGCACGCCTCAGTTGACGGGAAGTTTGCTCGACGGTATTTCTCGTGATTCAATATTGACTCTTGCGCGAGACCGCGGGTATGCAGTTAGTGAAGAGCATCTTGTATTTGACGATGTGATTAATGAAATTTCAACGGGCTCCATTCAGGAAGTTTTTTCGTGTGGAACTGCAGTGACAATCTCTCCTGTTGGGTCTATTGTTTCTGCTGATTCCAAGAGCGTTGTTGGCGATGGAAAAGCGGGAGAGATCACAATGTCTCTTCGCGAAGAATTGATCAATATCCAGTTTGGCCAGATCCCTGACGCACATAATTGGCGTCATCTCATTCCGTAACGCTTTGCTATGCAGTTTGTTGATCTCACGCCTACGGCACAAAAAATCATATCCGGCATTTTCTATATGACTATTGCCTCTGTCAACGAAGATCATTCACCTTGGATCTCTCCGGTATATTTCAATTATGACGATGAGTGCAATCTGTATTGGATTTCGTTCAAAGACGCCATCCATTCGCGCAATGTGACGATGAATAAAAAGGCATCAATTTCAATCTTCGATTCCACGGCACCTAACTGGAAAGGGGACGGGGTCTATCTTCAATGCGATGTGGAGGTTTTGGAAGCCGATGTCGACATTGCGCAAGGAATTAAAAGCTATTATGGCGGGCGTCACGTTCCTCATGCGCTCGATCACAAAGAAATTTCTGATTATCAAACTAATAAACCTTGGCGAATCTATAAGGCCGCACCCTATGACATTGCTACGCTGGGTGAAGGTAGTGAAGTGGACGGATACCCGATCGATCAACGAATTCCCGCCCACAAGAAAAGCTAAGCGGTGTTGGCGCGAAAAAGTATCAATAGTGACACTTTTTCGCGCCAACACCGAGGTAAAGGAAGAGAAGGAAAGAGAACATGTCAGATTATTCAATAGCAGTTATCGGTGGAGATGGTATCGGTCCTGATGTTGTACGAGAAGCGGAAAAAGTTCTTAGCGCTGCAGGGTTATCGTACGATGCAACCCCCTTTGATCTTGGAGGCGCGCGTTATCTCAAAGATGGCGAAATACTGAGCGACGAAACATTGGAGGAACTACGAAAGTTTGATGCGATTCTTTTAGGTGCCGTGGGTACGCCTGATGTCGCGCCTGGAATTATCGAGCGAGGTTTATTACTCAAGATGCGTTTTGAGCTCGATCAGTATATAAATTTGCGTCCCTTTGTTTCTCCTACTTCTCCGAGCGGTCAAGCAGTCGACATGATCTGTGTTCGTGAAAATACCGAAGGCCCTTATGTCGGTGAAGGAGGAGTGCTGCGCAAAGGAACCAAAGAGGAAGTGGCAACTCAAGGGTCGGTGAATACACGCCATGGTGTTGAACGATGTATTCGCTATGCCTTTGAACTTGCGCAATCACGACCTCGTAAACATCTCACAATGGTGCACAAGATCAACGTTTTAACTTTTGCTGGTGATTTGTGGAACCGAACCTATAATGAAGTCGCCAGTGAATATCCAGATGTGCAAACGGCGTATTCGCACATCGATGCTGCGTGTATTTACTTTGTTGAAGATCCGGGTCGCTTTGATGTAATTGTCACGGACAATCTATTCGGAGATATTTTGACCGACCTGGGTGGTGCGATCTCGGGAGGCATTGGTCGTGCTGCGAGCGGGAATCTCGATCCCACACGTAACGCGCCATCAATGTTTGAGCCTGTTCATGGTTCTGCTCCAGATATCGCAGGAAAGAATCTTGCTGATCCACGTGCTGCAATTATTTCTGCAGCAATGATGTGTGATTTTCTAGGAGAAGATGGGTGTGCTGCACGTATTCGTGCTGCGCTTGCAGCCACAGACGAGTATGTGGGTTCAACGACCGAAATTGGCGATGCTATCGCCCAAGCCTGTTCGAAGTGAAGAGCGACAAGTGGTCAGCAACCTAGGTTTAGTAGAGATATTTGATACGACATTGCGTGACGGAAGTCAGCTTGAAGGCATTTCTCTTACAGTAGAGGATAAGTTTCGTATTGCTGAACAGCTCGATTTGCTAGGTGTCCATTTCATTGAAGCTGGATGGCCGGGTGCGAGCCCGAAGGATTCCGAGTTTTTTGAACGAGCAAAGACGGAACTTCATCTCATGAATTCGACGCTCGTTGCCTTTGGGTCAACGCGACGTGCTGAAGTTAACGTTCATGAAGACACGGTAAGCAATGCAGTGTTAAACGCAGATACGTCAGCAGTGTGTCTCTTTGGTAAGACCTGGGATTATCACGTTCTTGAAGCTTTGCGTACCACTCTTGACGAAGGTCTCGCGATGATTGCGGATTCTGTTTCTTTTTTTGTAGATCATGGTCGCAGTGTGCACTTTGATGCGGAACATTTCTTTGATGGATATAAAAACAACAAGGACTTCACCCTTCGCGCGCTTGATGCAGCAGCAAATGCTGGGGCGCAGTATCTCGTCTTGTGTGATACGAACGGCGGCACGCTTCCCGATGAAGTCTTCGACATTGTTTCTGATATCACGACACGCTATGTCAGCTCAGCAGCATCGCCAACAGTTTCCATTCACGCCCACGACGACGGAGCATGTGGCGTTGCTAACGCTCTTGCTGCTGTCCGGGCTGGTGCGAGAGAAGTACAGGGGACCATAAACGGGTACGGAGAAAGAACGGGAAATTGCAACCTTGTTCCTGTTATTGCAAACCTGTCTTTAAAAATGGGATATGAAACCGTGGAACGAGAAAATCTTTCTTTACTTTCGCCGATTGCGTCGACGATTGCGGAACTCGTCAACATGCCTTTGAATCCCCAAGCCGCATATGTAGGATCGAAAGCATTCACTCATAAAGCAGGTGTTCACACTTCGGCGTTGTCTCGTCGATCCGACGCGTACGAACATCTTGAACCTGCAACAGTGGGGAACAAAACGCGATATGCCGTTTCGGAAATGGCGGGGCGTACTGCAGTTGAGATAAAAGCGCACGAACTGGGAATCGAGCTCGACTCTTTGGCAATTGCAGAGATCACAGAAAAGCTTAAATCTCTTGAATATGGTGGATATCATTTTGAAGTTGCGGATGCTTCGCTTGAATTATTAATGCGACAAGCAGCCGGATGGAAGCAGGACTGGTTTGATGTTGATCATTTCGACATTGTGGTTCACGAATCAGCTGGTGATGTGGGTCGGTTTGAAAAATCAGTTACGCTGAGCACAACAGCGACAATCGCTTTAAAGGCAAAGGGAATTTCCTATACGGAAACCGCTCAGGGCAATGGCCCTGTCAATGCGCTTGATAACGCATTACGTCAGGCGATTGAACCGCTGTACCCTCAATTGAAAAATGTCAAGTTGCTTGATTACAAAGTGCGTATTTTGGATTCTGATAGTGCCACAGGAGCAATCACGCGCGTTCTTATCGATATGACGAATGGTTCCGAAGTGTGGACCACAATTGGGGTGAGCGACAATATTATCGAGGCTTCCTGGCAGGCTTTGACCGATGGCATCATTATCGGGCTATTACGCGATGATCAAAAGTCTGACATCCACTCTGATAATTAACCCGTTTGCTTTGGGGTTCGCGCTGGACCTTGTGCTGAATCACAGGGAGCGACCGGAGGAGTGACCGCGAGTAATGTCTGGCTTTGCCAGCATTGCGACAATAAATCGCAGGCTCGGTACGACTGAACGGACTGCTGCGGTTGAGTTGGTTTGGGGGAGGGTTGCTCCTCTTGCCGTATGTTTTGGAACAACTGAACGGACTGCTGCGGGTTCGTTAATTCGGGGGAGGGTTGCTCCTCTTGCTGTAAGGCTCGATACGACTGAACGGACTGCTGCGGTTGAGTTGGTTTGGGGGAGGGTTGCTCCTTGGAAAACGTATAAGAAATCATCTGTATGATTCCTCCGCTCTTTTCTTTTTTCCAAGGAGCAACCCTAAAGGCCAGTAGTATTTCTGTTCATGCCTACTCAAGATTTTGTTTCCCCAAAAAATATAGATACTCCTCGACATGAGCAGAATATGCCCGAAGGTATCGATACGCCGGTTCCAGATTCGTGGAAAGCACATCGTCCGGGAGATGAAAAGCTTCACAAGACATCAGACGACCAACTTCTTGGTAACGCTGGCCCTAATGTTGGGTATGCGCTTTCTCTTGTTGCGCGAGAAAAAAGCTCGTTTGTTTTAGTGGCTCACGAACATCTTCATGACGTGGAAGTTCTTATTGGTGAAATAGCTATGCGCCGCGCGTCACATTTTGGCCGAGCCCCCGTCATGGATGATATTCGGTTCGCATCAAAATTATTAGGTTACGATGCAGCGCCGACCCAAGGTGAAGAGAAGTGGAGACCACTATTGGTAAATGGATGTGGTCATGATGAACACCGTCGTAGAATTATTGTGAATTCTATTCCCGATGAAATTGTTGCCGGTTCGTCGCATACGCATGATGCTATTTCTGGTTGGTGGGAAAAACTCGAAGGGTTGTTTTAGACGAGCCAGGTTTTCTCCGTGTAGGGAGGG
Source organism: uncultured Actinomycetes bacterium (assembly GCA_937872965.1). Taxonomy (GTDB): domain Bacteria; phylum Actinomycetota; class Acidimicrobiia; order IMCC26256; family JAGPDB01; genus JAGPDB01. The sequence goes on along the minus strand of CALMUU010000047.1, from coordinate 2,753 downwards.
CCGCACCAACGGCAAGACGTTGAGACAACTGAACGGACTGCTGCTGGTTAGTTGCTCTGGGGGAGGGCTGCACCTGCACAGCAGGAACGACCCTAGCTGCAGACCTCGTTTGCGGAGTGGGTGCGTGCAAAACCTACACTTAAGGGAATGACTTCACAACCTCGTTTACGTATTGCTCCTTCGCCTACAGGACAACTCCATGTAGGAACTGCTCGTACGGCACTGTATAACTTTCTCTACGCTCGTCATATCGGCGGTCAGTTCGCAATGCGTATTGAAGATACAGATGTTGCTCGATCGAAAAGAGAGCATGCAGATGCTTTTTGCAACATGCTTAAGTGGATGGGTATTGATTGGGATGGTGACATTGTTTATCAATCTGATCGATTCGAAATCTACCGCGAAACGATAACAATGCTTCTTAACCAAGGCCTTGCATACGAGTGCTTTGAAACAGCAGAAGAACTTGAAGCCATCAATGCCGAACGCAAAGCCCATAAACTTCCGCCAGGATACGATGGTCGTTCGCGTAACCTCACGAGTGAACAAAAGCAAAAATTTCAAGACGAGAATCGTCCGCGAACTGTTCGCTTTATAACTCCCGACGAGGGAACAAGCAGCTTCAACGATGCGCTACGAGGAACTGTTTCTGTTCAATGGGAAAATGTGAGTGACTTTGTTATCGAGCGTGGTGACGGTACTCCTACGTTTTTTCTTGCCAATGCCGTTGATGATCTCGAAATGGGGATCACGCACGCTATTCGCGGCGAGGATCTTCTCGATTCCACCCACAGAATTTTGGCAATTCGCCGAGCGCTCGGGACAGACGAGCAACAGTTCTATGCTCATACGCCAATGATTTTGGCGCCTGATCGTTCCAAACTTTCCAAACGTCACGGTGCTGTTTCTCTCGAGAGCTACAAAGATGCGGGGTACTTGCCCGAGGCCATGGTTAATTACTTGGCGCTGTTGGGATGGGCGCCCAAAGATGGCCGCGAAGTCATCTCATTAGAGGAAATGATTCAAGAATTTGATATTCACGATGTCAATCATTCAGGTGCAATTTTTGATGTAAAAAAACTTGAATGGATGAACGGAGAGTATCTGCGGGCAATTGAAACTTCGGATCTTGTCGCGCGTTTAGAACCCGAAGCTCACGAGCGATTTGGATCTCAGGTTGACTCATCTCTTTTTGACCGTGCTGTTGAACTCGCACAACCGCGAGCGACCACGACGAACTCAATGATTGATCAAATGGAATGCCTTTTCAGCCAATCATTTTCATTAAGCGCAGAAGCACAAGCGCAGCTCAGTGCTATGCCAGATGCGCGAGCTGTTCTGGATGCGGTAGAAAAACATCTCGAAACTTGCGAGTGGAATACAGATGCAATTGATCTGCGTGACCTCGTTAATGGATTAGGCCTGAAACCGCGCAAGGCTTTACCTATTGTCTACATGGCCATTGAAGGATCAGTATCAGGGCTTCCTCTTTTTGATGCTATCCATATGATTGGACGTGAAGTTTCACTTACGCGAATTCGAGTGGCGCTTGAAAGTCTTTGATCTATGAAGGGTCCGCCTAAATCAACGCAAGATAAAACCGGTGGACGTTTTAAGCGGACGCATAAGAAAAATCACGCCAAAAATAAATTAGATCATCGTGGAGGTTGGCAAAAAACTCTTAGCCGCGTCATGAGTATCTGTGCTGCGCTCGTCCTTCTTTATGTGGGTATAACTTTTTGGCAAGTGTATTCTGCTGCGCGCCATGATGAAGTGTCTGAGAAAACTCGTGTGGATGCAATTGTGGTTCTTGGCGCTGCTCAATACAATGGGACACCTTCCCCGGTATTACGAGCTCGACTCGACCATGCTCTTGATCTTTATAATCGCAATGTCGCTCCGATGATTATTGTGACGGGAGGAAGCCAACCTGGGGATACAACTACAGAAGCAGCCGCAAGTGCAAATTATTTTCTTAACAGAGGAGTAGACGATTCGCATATATTGCGCGAAGTGCAAGGCGTCTCCACGTATGACTCGTTACGTGATACAGCAGCATTTATTAAAAATCATGACATTAAAAAGGTAGTCATCGTTACAGATGGCTTTCATGAACTTCGTGCGAAGTTAATAGCTGAAGAAGTAGGGATGGAGGCTATTGCCTCACCGGCTCGAAATTCCCCTATTACTGGCAAGGATGAATGGGAAAACTTTTTCACTGAAACGGTACGTGTCTCCTTTGGTCGCATTGTAGGTTTTCGACGAGTATCCAAAGATTCTTCACTTGCAGGTCTTGTTCGCGGAAAATAGTATGATGATTTCTTCATTCGGGAGTGGTGTAACAGGCAACACGACAGTTTCTGGTACTGTTATTGAGGGTTCGATTCCTTCCTCCCGAGCCATTTAACTTGTCATATATTTTCTCTCTTAATGCCTATGTTGTGCCGAGGGCCTAAAACCTAAAAGCCTCTCAAGAACCCCACTATTTCTACCGATTTTTAATATATGAATAGGGAAGGATTCCTCACCGCACCACAAATCCTTTTGCGTCCACTTTTTCGTATTACTGCTAAGACACAGATGCGCTCTCGCATCATCTGCACACTTGTCCTCATGAGTTTGCTTGTTGCATCGCCAATATTTGCAAATAATGCGGTATTGCCTTCTGGCGCGGGAAGCGCTCTTAATCTCAATCAGCCGATTGTGGGTATGGCGTCGACTCCTTCGGGTGCGGGCTATTGGCTTGTTGCTCG
>CALMUU010000046.1 GCA_937872965.1 uncultured Actinomycetes bacterium | reverse complement strand
TAAAGTTCGCCACAACTTCAAATCGCGCAGCTGTAATTCCTTCTACATGAACGCGAGCATGTGCACCTAAATAGTCAACTGCCGTCACATCAAGACACATTGCGACATCACAATCAGATTTAAGAAATGCCACCGCGCGCTTATACGTATCAGTATCCATATAAAAAACATCTTGACCATGAGAATCGCGATATACCACGTCACTAAATTGAGAGGAAATCAGTGTTGCTATTGAGTTCATGTGGGAACCTTACGCACTGTTGGATTTGGGAGCAGCTTGCCTCCACCTGTTTGACCATCGAGCTGTGGAGCGGTAATTCCTAGCCCTTTTCCATCACGACGTTTCATGATGTCGCCCGAAGAAACTGCATCATGCAAAGTAAGAATTCCGTGCATCAATGTTTCTGGTCCCGGTGGACATCCAGGAACATAGACATCGACAGGAACAATTTGGTCGACACCTTGGACGATTGCATAATTATTAAACATTCCACCCGAACTTGCACACACACCCATTGATATCACCCATTTTGGTTCCGCCATCTGGTCGTATACCTGCCGAAGAACCGGTGCCATTTTTTGGCTCACGCGGCCCGCAACAATCATGAGATCGGCTTGGCGTGGAGACGCGCGGAAAACTTCCATTCCAAAACGCGCAAGATCGTAGTGCGCAGCGCCCGTAGCCATCATTTCGATTGCGCAACAAGCAAGACCAAACGAAGCTGGCCACATCGAGTTTTTACGAGCCCACTGAACCATGTCCTCGAGGCGGCCCGTTAAAAAATTGTGTGAGACTGATTCAAGACCCATTTCAATTGCCTTCTTTATCGGAGTCTTGTGCTGGTGTTGAGTCGCCGGCAGCGTACGTGACTTCCCCTGCTTGAGCTGGGGAAGTCAATGCGCCGCTTGCCGACACCTCATCACCAGACAGCTCCACGTTCTTTTGCATTGAGGAGTCTTGAATCAAGCTCGACGAATTTTCGGTCCGCCTCTCAATCAAAGAAGTGGACGCTGCAGATGCTGTGAACCCCTGAGATCTCGTAATTGGAGTTAAGAGTGAAGAAACCTTTGCTGTTAGTGGACCGAAATTCAAAGCACCACTAGCGAGAAGATAGGCGAAGGGCACGAGAAGAATGAGAAGAAAGATTCCCATAACGGCAAGGCCGGCCGAACCAAGACCAGCGATCTCGACACCATTAACTTCACGTTTAATAAACACGGTCGAGAAGGGATAGAGAAAGATGATTTCTACATCAACAATAATAAACGCAATTGCCAAGATGTAGAACTTCACGCCGAAGCGTTGTTGCTCGTCATTTTCTGGAATGATTCCACATTCATACGAAGCAGTCTTTGCCATCGTGCGGCGCTTAGGGGCAAGCAATGTTGATGCAAAAAATGATCCAGCCAAAAAGAGTAAAGCAATCCCTAAGAAGATCACAATGGGCAAATAGGAACGGATCATGTAATGGTTTAGCCTTAGTTTGTCGTATCCGTGTTGTCAGAATCATTTTTGGGGTTGCGTTCTTTGTTTTTCTTAATGCGATCCATCGTAAACATTGCGATCAAACATCCTGCAACCACAAGAAAGAGGACAACAAATGCGAAACCGCCACCGCCAGGTTGGGTTCCACCACCCTGTTCCCCTGAAGCATCAACAATGACACCACCACGATCGTCTCCGCAAGACGTAACAACAAGTACTAGAGATGCGAGTATACAACTTAACCGAAGGTAACGGTAGGAAAGATTACGAGAAAGCTTTTTCATTACGCATCCGCCAATTCGTCTTCACTCTTAGATTCATCCAAAGCTTCGCTGTCTTGCGACTCTGTTTCTTTTTTCGCTCTCTCGTCTCGTTCTCTCCAATGAAGAGCCATCAAAAACATACCCAAAAGTACGGCTGATCCAAGAAACAAAAACAAAGGGGGTTGACGTAACGAACCGAGATCTTTTTCCAAAATCAAGAATTTGTGGTTCTCTTCTGCCGCTTCAGACAAATCACATGTCGAACGAAATGCTGTTTCAGATTTTTCTTTGTCGAGCTGACAATACTCTGCTGCTGCATATTGGGGAGTGTGTGTAATTTCAAAATGAAGAGGATTGGGTTGTGAACCTCCCACTTCGTAGATGTTCGTAACAATCACATCTGCTCCAGGTAGATCTTCAGCAATCGCCTCTGGTTGCTCAACCTCTGCACCTTCAGCGGGCACCGCCAAGAATGTATCAGCAGCTGCTTTCACGTTTGCATATTCAGTAGACGTTAATTTGATACCCTTGGTTTCAATTGTTTTAACTTCTTTTATTTCCGATTTTTTCAGTTCTTCAACAATGCCGACAGCTTTCCATTGAACTTGGCGTCCTTTAAAAACATTAAGAGGAGTTGCGGTCGTAACCCACAGAACAGCCAAGATCATGATGAAACCTGTTGCAATGGATCCAACAACTAAAAAGCCCAGACGAGAACCAACGTTGGTGGCAAGCAAAAGATACGTCGAACCAAAAAACATTCCTATACTGGAAAGCACAACTAACCAGCCCAGAGTTAATGGGTACCATGTTGTCTTTTCGACTGCTTCACTCGCGAGCATCCACATCAGTCTTTGCCTTCCCTATCTGTTGTTGAATTATTAGTCGAATCTTTTTTTGTATCTGTAAGGAGGCCCGAACCAAGATTGCGCACACCCAAGGAATTATTCCCGACACCGCTGAGATTTTGACGTTCGTATCTAACAATGGCATTGATTTGATCATCGTCGAGGGCGCGACCAGCAGGGGTATTAAATCCAGGCATTCGACCCGAACCGATTCCTCTTGCACCATAAGACGCTTGGAAGATAGAACCATTGGCGATAAAGTTAAATTGATCTGTCTCGTTAATAAATTGGCGAAGAACACTACCTGAACTCAAGTTAGGCCCAAACGCGCCTGTTCCTTGCGGAGCAGCAAGAGGTATACGAGCATTGCTAGGCGTGAAATACGACCAACCTTTAGTGTGACAACGCGCGCAGTTAGCTTCGAAAAGCAGTTCTCCATCTGATTCACTCTGCAACTGGGCTAGTCGGGCTTGCGCATTAGCTAAGCCTTCTGGAGCAAAAACAGTGACCGTTGCTTTTGATGTTGCTACGACATCACGCGTTTCAAGAAGGTTCTGTGCAATATTTTTGACACGTTGTACTTCAACTAGCTGAGCATCAGCTTTACTCGACGCTTTATTGTTGTTCTTCAGCTTTGCTTCTTCGATAACTTTTTCAATTTTGATTTCCGTTTGGTCTTTCTCAAGCTTGTCTAAATAATCCTGAGGGTTGCCAAAGGCGGAAAGAGCAGGTTCCGCGTTGTATGCAACCAAAGCTTTGTCATAATCGTTTTGAGCACTTGCAAGTGCAGCAGGGGCTCCTTCGTTTACTAGTTTCTGTGCATTTTCAAGCGCAGACTGAGCTTTTGCGATGGCATTTTCACGAATATATTCCGTCTCAGTTTTTGCTTCAATTGCTTTCAGTGCAGCTTGTTCGCTTCCAAGTGTCGTTTTAGCAGCAATGACTTCTTCGTTCTTATTTACTTCGGCGGGATCAGTACCACCTTCAAGAGCTTTTTCTTTTGCGCTAGCAAGTGCAGTTTTGGCCGTCGCAATTTTCTTCTTTTGTTTGATGATTTCTGAAGATCGCAGCGGTTGTGCTGCTTCATCCGCAGGCAATTGAATCGAAGCAATGAAATTCACAAGGTCGTCAATGGCCTGTTCGTTCATAGGCCCACCACCAGCAACTCCCCACGCAGGCATTGGCGTGCCGGGACGACCATAAGTGAGAATGTCGTAGACCTGGCTTCGACAATCTGCTGTACTTCGCTGTTCCGCAAGACGACACGACGAGGTGAAGGGCTTTCCTGCTTCAGTTTTTCGAATAGGGAACTTATACATCACGGTATTAAGCGCTGGAGCTTCCCACGGAACAGAAACGGTGATGCAGTCCGGGTTGGTATATTTTTTGTCATCTGCACACGCAGCATCCGTTTCAGGATCTTTCAACGACTTTAACGTGAAATTTGCTGTACCACCATTTGCATAACGACCAGTCTCGGGATCATATCCGCCGTGACAGTTTGCACATCCAACCGATTGCGTGTTGTTAAACCCGAACATTGACTCATTGGCAAACAAAACCTGCCCGCGTCGCACACTGCGCGTTTCAAAGGATGTTGACATCTTTGCCTGACGCGTAGGTTCCCACACATAATAAAGCGCAATTGAAACCGCAACCACCGCAACCGAAATAAGAGCAACAGAAAGAGTACGTTCAAGTTTCTTGGTTTCGAGTACATCATCCTCATAAAAGGCCGTGATGTTTTGAGCCTTTTTTTCGCCACGTTTTTTCGTCGCCACACTAAACGCGATTCCTAACGCAATAAAGAGAGTAATAATCGCCCCAAACAGCAGTAGAGATTTAATCGATACGGGATGATCAAAACGATCACGAAATGCATTTCCTGCAAGAAGAGGATTCATAAAAGCTAAACGCATACTGGACCTTCCGCACCTTGACGAGTTGTGTTCGTTCCAATTGGTGGACCGGACACAACTTCTGTAAGGTTCGTATTAATAACCAATTTGCCATTCACGACATCAAAAGTAAATCTGTCCATTCCTCGTGGAGCTGGCCCACCAGTTTTTTCGCCCACTCTGTTGTACTTCGAGCCATGGCAAGGACATTCAAACCATTGTGATGATTCACACCAGGGAACGCGGCAACCTAGATGTGGACACTTTTGGTAAAGAGCAACAATGCCTTCTTTCGACATACCGTCAAGAATTTTTTTATTGTCGGCGTATGCTGGTGTTTTTTCTGCAGACTCAACTGCTGCGGCGTTGTCGTTCGGGTACTGCACGATGTATGTACGCGCTTCAGGAATATAGAACGGTTTTTTCTGACTTGTGATCTGAGCAATAATATCAGTCAACGGAGTCGTTACGTTCACGATTCCCCCGAATCCACCTTTCCCGGAGGGGATCAAGAAAGCAAGCAGGCTCGAAAGGAACGGCAATCCAAAACCAAGACCGAGAAGTGCATAAATTGATCGGTTCATAAACTTCCGTCGGGAAATTCCAATTGCTTCTTCATCAACTTGTTCACGTGTTACGACACGTGCGGATAGTGCAGATTGTTCAACCGAGTCGCGGTCGACATCATCTGGCAATTCAGAGGAAGTCGTTTCTGGAGATTCATTTACATTCACGGCACCGGAACGTGCAGCATTTCTCCCCAAAAGAAGAACGCTTGCAGCAGCGCAAAGCAAAACTGCAGCAAGTGCAAAAACGATGATTGTAGATTGACTCACTTCTTATTTCCTCTTGTAAGTTTTTTTTGTGTGTTTACCACTGCTTGCCTCGGTGTTTTTGCGAGCTGACGCTCTTGGTTCTGAACATTTTTATGGTTGGTTGCATGTTTACTTCTGTTTGCTTAAGGGTTTTAGGAGCTGACGCTCCGACCTTGGGTTCTGTTTCAAGTTCCATACGCTCTCAACCTCTGCTTATTTGGTCTACTTTGAGCTACAGCTCAAAGTAGACGCCGTCCTTCATCGGGAAGACAAAGTTGAAGCCTTGTCCTCGGAAGAATGAACCAATGATGACCAGTACTGCCCAGAAAATAAGAAAGATTGTCATCATTGCAATGGCATACTTTCTTCTCTCGGGATTGTTTG
>CALMUU010000045.1 GCA_937872965.1 uncultured Actinomycetes bacterium | reverse complement strand
AAGAATTGCCCCGCACTTACGGCTTCTTTGCAGCCGCGGCGCATGCCTCCGTTATTGCAGGTGGAGTGCTGATCGGCGTGGGTTATGCAGGCACCGAAGATGTTGTCGGCCTCACGTCTCCTGAAGTCGGTGGTAATGGTTTGGGCGTCAGTGCTTTAGTGACCTGCGCAATACCGCTTCTTGTGGCATGGTTCGCGTTCTCTCGCTATTACTTGGCGTTGCACACATACAAGCAAACGATTCGTGCGCTCAGTGCAGCTCCTGAACTGGGAGGTATCGTCGCGTGGGGACACGCAGACCGTGTTGCGCAAATCGCCTTGGCTGTTGCTGACAGGCTCGATGTTGACCGTGACGATCGTCAATCAATTGAAACAGCTGCGTACATGCATACCCTCGGAGATGCAGTGCTCGACACAACAATGGACGTTGACCCTTACGAAGAGGCACAAGCTGCCAACGTAACTGCAGAAATTGTGCGAAGTGCCGGAGGACTTGACCGTGTTGCCGATATCATCGACGACCATGTTCGGCCTTACCGCGCAATAGTCAATGGTCAACTTGTCGCACAGAACGATATTGCAGCTTCGGTGCTGCGTGTGGCCAATGACTATGACAACATTTCGCGTCGCGAAGAAACCTGGGGCACACGAGCAATCATTTCAATGCTTACTGCTCCGGCAGCCACCTACAATCCTCGGGCGCTCGAAGCTCTCGAATGGGTTCTCACCCGTGAGAGATATGCTGAACTTGTGAATCCTCCGGAGATGCCCGCTCGCATCACCGAACTCCTTCATAGCTAACCCTTCTCGCCTTTGGAAGCTTTGTAAGATCCGTCCTCGCGGATGTGGCCGGAATTTCAATTTGCGCACTCAGTGAGTGCGCAAATAGTGTCGCTTTGAAAATGCGCATCCACAGGATGCGCAAATGGAATGGGGTCAAATGTGCTCAAACGTTTTTGTCGTACCCTGTTGCTAATCTGCCCAGATGACTAAACAAGATAAAAAAACTGCGCCAAACAAAGCGATCAGTAAAATCGAAGCTAATTCCCACAAAGAATCAGTAACCGCTGAAACAAAAGAATACCTTTCACTTCTTGCACGCCTTAAGACTCACATTTCTACTGCTCAATATAGAACAGTCAAGGCCATTAACACCGAGCTTGTTGAGCTGTATTGGAATATTGGTCACGAGATCCTCGCACAACAAAAACTCAGTGGTTGGGGAAATAACGTGTATGGCCGTATTGCGGACGATCTTCGATCTGAAATGGGTTCAGCCCGAGGGTTTTCTCGACGGAATCTTACCTACATGTGTCAATTTGCCCGGATGTGGCCGGAATTTCTATTTGCGCATCCACTGGATGCGCAAATCAGCTGGACGCTCCACAAGGTGCTTTTGGATAATTTTGGCGAAGATCAGATCAAATATCTTTGGTATTTGAAGGAAGCATGCCAAAATGGATGGTCACGACGCTATTTGGAAGCCCAAATCCATCTTCGTCTCCACGAACGTACTGGCAAGGCAATTTCCAACTTTTCAGACGTTGTCGAAGCTTCGGATGCCCAAGCCATTTCTCAGATCATCAAAGATCCCTATATCTTCGACTTTCTTACTATTGATAAAGGCATCAAAGAACGTCAACTCGAAGAAGCCCTCTTGAGTGACATTCAAAAACTACTCCTCGAGCTTGGTACAGGATTTTCTTTTTATGGTCGTCAAAAATCATTAATAGTGGGGGACGAAGAGTTCTTTCTTGATCTCATTTTTTATCACCATGTCTTACGACGGTTTGTCGTAATCGAACTTAAAGCAGGAAAGTTCAAACCCGAATATGCGGGGAAGATGAACTTCTACCTGAATGCCGTTGATTCAATACTGCGTGTTGGTGATGATAAAGAAAGTGTGGGAATTATCCTTTGTTCTGATCATCATGACACTACGGCGACACTCGCACTTGCAAGAATACAGTCGCCTATTGCGGTGTCAACTTGGAAGTCAATTGAAGGAGTAAACCCTGAAGACAAAGCTGATCTTGAAGAACTCGAAGATGTCCGGCAGAAGCTAATCGAGAGAGTTAATAGAAGACTTCCAGAAATGCGAGAAGCTCAGAAAAGAAAATAGGGCCGAGCGCCCACCGAAGACGATCTAACCTGGCGGCTAAGACTGCTCTTATGTGGTCCCGACATCAAGAGCAATTGGCATTTTGCCCAACAATGCTCACACCACTGAGCTTCTTCACAGCTAATCCTTCGTCCCTTATCAAGGTCCGTCCTCTCGGCAAAATGCGTGGATATAATAATGTCAACGTTTCCGGGGGCACACGTGAACAATATCGTTTTTGATTTTGATGGCACAATTGCTGATTCACGCTTCGCCATCTGCGAAGCAATGGAACGTGCGTGCATCCGCCAAGGCGTTTGGTATGTGGGCGACGAAGAATTTTCACAATACATTGGTCACGATCTCGATTTTTGTATTTCGCATGCGAGTTTGGAACCAATGGACGAAGACACAATTAAAGAAGTTGCACGCAGCTATCGAGAAACTTTTCGTTTCAATCTTGTTCACATGTACGACGGTATGCGGCGTCTTCTCGAACTTTGTTACGACACAGGTGACAAACTCGCCATTGTCTCTACACGTCACGATGAAAGTCTTCTTAAACTTATTGACCAACTAGAAATTAAGGAACTTCTCGCTGTGGTTGTCGCGGGAAATCAGGTGAGCGAACCCAAACCTCATCAAGCTATGTTGTGGGAAGCAGCAAAAGAGTTGCAATGTAACCCTCGTGAGCTCATTATGGTTGGTGATCACATTCATGACATCGAAATGGCAAATAACTGCGGTGCATATGCGATTGGTGTGAC
>CALMUU010000044.1 GCA_937872965.1 uncultured Actinomycetes bacterium | reverse complement strand
GTGCATCTTGTAGATCGAATCAATAAAAGGATTTATTTATGAAAGCTCCGTGGATTGCACGCTTGTTTGTTCCTATTGCGTTATTTGTATGTGCACCGTTTATCGCATCATGTGGCGATGAAGACAGTACCAGTACGTCTGGGTATGATTATGACGGCGAGGATGAATTTACACCCAGTCACATAAGTGTGGAGTGTGGGAAGATCCAACTTCAACTTTATAACGGAGAACTAGAGGATGCGCAGATTCCTCCGTCAGCATCACTGAATGTTGTTGTAGGTTCTGGTTCCCTCGAATTACCAAGTGGTCAACGTCAACTTGTGCGAGTGGACATGAACACTTCTAATAATGCTGAATATACTGCCGCTGAGTATGCTGTGAGTTTTCCTGAAGTGAACTCATATTCATTTGTAATTAGTGATTTCGGAATGAGTGAATATGCCGCTGAGGTTAATTATGGTGAAGTCGGAGAGGTAACGGTGGAGCGATCTTGGAAGCCTGAGATAATCGAACTTGAAACTTCTTGGCTAGCGCCAATAATTACGACGCCGCGAAGTCCAAATGCGCCTAAGCAGGAATGCATAGTTTCTGGATACGCGGGACATGAAACTTTTAATATAGGGGATGGACCGCCCGATCACAGTGTGACTATTACACGCTAATCGCGTGGAAGCCTCCGTCGACGTGAATGATCTCACCGGTGGTCGAGCGCATTAAGTCTGAGAACAGAGCAACACACGTATCGGCAACGGGCGTTGTATCGGTAAGATCCCAGCCAATGGGCGCGCGGTCATTCCAGATTTCTTCGAATTTCGTAAAACCAGGGATCGACTTTGCTGCAATGGTTCGTAGTGGCCCTGCAGCAACCAGGTTAGAACGAATGCCTTGCGCTCCGAGTTCGCGCGCAACATAACGGTTGACTGATTCAAGAGCTGCTTTGCAGACGCCCATCCAGTCATAACTGGGCCAAGCGACTTGCGCATCGAAATCCAGGCCTACAATCGAGCCGCCATCATTCATGAGCGGTGCAACTGCGCGAGCCAATGCAGCATAGGAATATGCAGAGATCTGAAATGCGGTTGATACGTCAGCAAAGGGTGCTTCAAGAAAATCTCCGCCCAGACACGACTCGGGTGCGAATGCGATGGCGTGCAGAACAGCATCGACGGAACCATTTAATTTGTCGGGGAGAGCTGCGAGATCATCATCGTTAGTGACATCAAGCTCAATGACTTCAATGTCATTACCAATTTTGCGAGCACATCGTTGTGTAAGACTCATTGCGCGCCCAAAAGATGACAGGACAACAGTTGCACCGTGCTCGCGTGCTTGCTTGGCGACACCATAAGCAATGGATGAGTCAGTCAATACTCCAGTGATCAAACACTTTTTATTTTCTAACAGCATTGTTGCTCCTTCGCTCTTTTAACTGTCATTCTGAACACACCCCGTCATTCCGAGGCCTTGGCCGAGGAATCTCCGCGAAGCGGTGTACGAGGTTTTCCGCTGCGCGGAGATTCCTCGCAGGCTCGGAATGACAATGAGAATTAGTTTGCATCACAGCGGTGAGTTCCCGTGTTTGCGATGGGTAGGCGTATCGCGCTTTGTGGAAAGTGATGCGAGCACAGTGGCAATCAATGCACGAGTAGCCGATGGTTCGATAATTGCATCGACATAACCCAACTGGGCTGCTTGGTTGGGGTTGGAAAACTTCTCTTCATATTCTGCTACCAGTTGTTTACGCAGTTCTTCTCGTTTGGTTTCGTCTTCAACAGCGCCCAGTTGTTTACGATTCAAAATAGCAACCGCACCACTGGCTCCCATGACGGCAATTTCTGCATTGGGCCAAGCAGCACACCAGTCGTTCCCGAGATTCTTCGAGTCCATCACAATATACGCGCCGCCATAACTTTTGCGAAGAATAATGCAGATGCGGGGGACTGATGCCTGTGCATAGGCATATACAAGCTCTGCGCCATGACGAATCATCCCTCGCCATTCCAAGTCTTTCCCAGGTTCAAAACCTGGCGTGTCGACAAAGGTAAGTATTGCAATATTGAATGCATCACAAAAGGCAACAAAGCGTGCAGCTTTACGCGAAGCTTCAATGTCGATTGTGCCCGCACGAGCAATAGGTTGGTTAGCAATGATGCCCACACTGCGCCCACCGACGCGAGCGAAGGCGGTCACAATATTGGGGGCATATTGTGGGCGAACTTCAGTAAAAGAATCTGTGTCAACAATGTCGGACACAACTTCACGAACATCGTATCCAGCATTGGGAGAATCAGGAACACACGAAGCTGCCATCTCGCATGCACGTGTTATGTCGTCGTCGCAATCAAACAGTGCAGGATCTTCGATGTGATTGTTCGGAATATACTCCAGCAGTGTTGAATAGATTTCCATTGCGGATTCGAGATTTTCGGTAATAAATGAGGCAACACCTGATGTCGCGTGAAGTGTTGTAGAACCAAGTTCCTCGCGAGTGACGTCTATTCCTGTGAATTCACGAACGGAATCGGGTCCGCTGACGTATGCAAATGCATCTTTGGTCATGATGACATGGTCAACGAGGCCAAGTACCAGCGAAGGGCCAGACACGCATGCGCCGGTCACAATTGCACTTGTAGGAACGACTCCGGAAAGTCGCGCGAGTTCTGCAGCAAAAGATCCCCAGGCATGCAAGCCTGCAGGGCCTTCAGTGATGTCAGCACCTGACGTATCGAGAATAAGAAGGAAGGGAATACCCAGTGTTTGCGCAAGCTCTGCAGAGCGTTTCATCGAATCGGCATCAGCGGATGTAATCGCACCGTGACGCGTCCCTCCGCCAACTTCTAAAACAGAAACCTGGCGATCATCAATCGATTGGATTGTGCTCTGTGCAACAGTGCAATGTTCAATAAGAAATGGGGAACGATCCGATGCAGAAAGAGGGGTGCTCGGTGAGGTCATCTGTATCTCTTTTGACTCACACGATTCGTCATAGCGGCGCAATCAGAACGCTTGCATTATGGCCACCGAAACCAAATGAGTTAGAGAGTACAGCGCCACCGTCGTACGCCCGTGGTTCACCGTGAACAATGTCGAGATCGATGTCATCCCCGGCTTTTTCAAAGTTGGCCGTAGGAGGCATCACTTTGTCTCGAATAGTCAACGCAGAAATAATGGCTTCAACAGCACCCGCTGCAGCAATCAAGTGGCCCGTGACCCCTTTCGTTCCCGAAACGGGAGGTACAGCATCGCCAAAAACGTGATGCATGGCTTGCGTTTCACCGGAATCATTCAATGGTGTCGATGTGGCATGTGCGTTGATGTGCGCAACTTGTTCAGGCGAATAACCTGCAATTGAGAGAGCCATTTGCATCGAACGTGCTGCACCCGAACCGTCAGGAAGGGGAGCTGTGATGTGATGTGCGTCTCCGGAACGACCATAACCAACAATTTCCGCCAAAATATTAGCGTCACGTTTTTTCGCGTGAGCGAGACTTTCCATAATGACAAAACCAGCGCCTTCACCTAAAACAAAACCGTCACGGTTTGCATCGAAAGGTCGAGAAGCCCGGGTAGGGTCTTCGTTGCGTGAACTCAGCGCTCCCATTTTCGCAAATGCTGACATGACCAAAGGTGTAACACCAGCTTCTGCACCGCCAGAAAGAACAACGTCAGCCGTGCCATCCCAAATGAGTCGTGCAGCTTCTCCGATTGCATGAGTACCCGCTGCGCATGCTGTGGTGACATTGAAGTTCACGCCGGCAAAGCCACACATAATGCTGGCATGGCCAGCAATGGCATTAGCCATCATGGAAGGAACGAAGAAAGGAGAAACGCGGCCAGGCCCTTTTTCTTGGTAGACACTCCACTGTTCTTCGAGTGTCAAAATTCCGCCGACTCCGGTGCCCGTCACGACTGCAGAGCGGAAAGGGTCAAAATCGCCTTCACCTAAACCACTATTTTCAAAAGCATCCATCGCTGCAGCAACACCAAGTTGTGTGAAGCGATCCCAACGACGCACTTCTTTGGAATTGGCGTACTTTTCGATATCAAGCGCGTCGTCATCAACTTCGCATGCGAAACGAACAGAGAGCGCACTGGCATCAAAGTTTGTGATGATACGCGCTGTGGGCTTGCCGCTTTGGACGCGTGCCCAGAACGTATCGAGATCACAACCGGCAGGGGTTTTCACGCCCATGCCAGTAATTACTGCGCGGTTCTCATCGTTTCGTTGCGTCATTGTCAACCTGACCTGGAAAAGGCTTTAAGCGAGTTTGCTCGCGACGAGATCGACAGCTTGGCCAACGGTAGTAACACCTTCAACTTCGCTTTCAGGCAATTCAACATCGAACTTTTCTTCCATGCCCATGACAAATTCAACAATGTCGAGGCTGTCCGCGTCGAGGTCTTCCTTAAAGCGTGCCTCGTTCGTTACTTTGTCGGCGTCGACGCCGAGAAGTTCTGTAGCGAGGTCCTTGATTGTGGTGAAGATTTCTTCACGTTGCATGTGTGCTCCTTTTATTGTGAGATTTTTTGTTAATAGATTACGTTATTACAAATGGACGTTATGCTCCCATTCCAACGCCACCATCGACGGGTAATACAACTCCTGTGATGTAACTTGCATTGTCTGAGGCGAGGAATGTCACTGCGTGTGCAATTTCTTCGGGCTCGCCGAAGCGTGCGAGAGGAATCGTTTGATTCATTAGCTCGCGCCATTCTTCTGACGTTTCTTCCGTCATGGCAGTGGCGATAGCCCCGGGTGCGATTGCATTGGCGGTGATATTGCGTGATGCGAATTCGCGTGCAACAGAGCGCGTCATCCCAATGACCCCTGCTTTTGCTGCTGCGTAATTTGCTTGTCCTACCGGGCCGACGTAAGCGTTGATAGATGAAATATTGATGATGCGACCCCAACGGTTCTTCATCATATTCCGTGAAGCTCGACGCATTGTATAAAAAGCGCCAGAAAGATTTGTGTTGATGACATCGTCCCACTGGTCATCTTTCATGCGCATGAGAAGAGTGTCGCGTGTGATGCCAGCATTGTTGACAAGAATCGAAACGATACCGATTTCCGATTCGATCTGAGTAAAGAGTTCGTCGACGCCCGTTGCAGACGAAACATCGCTTTTGATCGCAATGGGTGTTTCACCAAGACCGGATGATTGCGCAATGGTTTCGTCGGCACCAGCACTATCAGAAGAGTAAGAAAAGACGACGCGGTGTCCTGCTCGAGTGAGTTCAACCACGCATGCGCGTCCGATCCCTCGTGAGCCACCTGTGACCAGTGCAATCTTTTTGTCAGTATTTACTTCGGTCATAATTTCTTATCTGTGTTGTCAGAATGACATGTCATCCTGAACGGACTCTGTCATCCTGAGCTTGCGAAGGATCTCCGCGCAGCGGTTACGTTATGGGTTGGTGTACCAGCGCAGAATACAGGTTCCCCATGTCATTCCCGCACCGAACCCGCAAAATGCTAAAAGATCTCCGTCGTGAAAGCGATTTTGCTCGGCAACTTCCGCTAGCAGGATAGGAATAGAGGCGGCCGATGTGTTGCCGTACTTGTCTATATTTGTTAAAGCTTTATCTCGGTCAATGTCGAGGCGATCGCATATAGCGTCGATAATTCGTACATTGGCTTGATGGAGCAAAAGCCAGGTGATGTCGGATCCGGCGATGTTGGCTGATTCCAAAGTTGTTGCAATGGATTTTTCAACGGCCCGCACAGCAACTTTAAATACTTCCTGGCCGTTCATTGTTAAATACGATTCCGCATTTTCTTCGATTGTGGGATCTTTCTTCGCGCGAACTTCCAAGATAGGAGCCAGAGAAGAATCGCCGCCGAGATCAACACCAATTAGTCCTGCATCGGGTTTGTCTGTGGCGCTGAGCACAACAGCACCTGCACCATCACCAAAAAGAATGACAGTGGAACGGTCGTGCTTGTCGATAAACGTAGAAAGTGAATCTGCACCAATGAGCAAGATGTTGGTGAACATCTTTTGTGCAAAGAAACCGCTGGCCACAGTGAGGCCATAGACGAAACCAGAGCACGCTGCGTTGATATCGAATGCTGGACCCGAGATTCCGAGCTCTTGTGCAACCAGGTTTGCAGTGGAGGGAATAGGTTGCACTGGAGATGCAGTGGCAACGATGACGCAATCAATGTCTTCGATTGTTTTACCGGCATTGGTCATTGCTTCGCGCGCGGCCTGCACAGAAAGCGAAACAGTATTTTCTATTCCGTCACCGATGATTCGTCGTTCTTTAATGCCTGTGCGAGTTGTAATCCACTCATCGTTCGTGTCGAGGTACTGCGCGAGGTCGTCATTCGTAACCGTTTGAGAGGGAATCGCTTTGCCGCAGCCCGAGATGTAAAACATTTGCACTACTTTACGCGCTGAGAACCTGTAGCCAAGTAATGAATCCTACGACTACGATAAATGTAACGATGGAAACGATAACTATCTTTCTTATATCTAATTTTTTTGAAACATTGTGGTCCGTAAGTATTTCAACCCATTGAGAAAGATCGCTTTCTCGGAGAATCTTTTTACCACGACGAACAGCTCCCGGCCATCTCTTTGCCCATACGATCTGATTACGCGCTTCCTCTGCGAATTCCACTACATATTTCTTTCTATCGGTAAAGAAGAAAATGCGAGAAAGATCTACGTGATATCCCTGCAGTTCTTTTATGGGAACGGAAAAGATGATACGAGAATCACGGTTAATTCGCAACGAAACGATTTCTTCCTCGAACCCAAGAGTTGCTGGTTCGCTATATGTGAGAAAAGTATTCTTGCAGTATTTAACGTTGCTTACGATATTCATTCCATCAACCAATTACGCGCTGACAACGCGAAGCCAGGCGACGGGTTCGTGTCGACGTAAGCGCTCGCCGGAATGCGCGATTAAACCATGGACAACTCCATGGAAAGGTGAGGTAACAGGAATGGATTGTCCAACAGTTTCGACATAACCAATCACTTCATCGACATCGACAGATTCGCCAATGAGGTCTCCATTATTGGAGATGGCGCGAAAGACTCCATCGGCGGGGGAGACAATCATTCGTTCCGGAATCAAGATGCGTTCGCCTTCCATATCAACCATCACTTTCACCTGTGTACCAAGAACGAACTTCTAAATCGGGTGTACAGCGTTTGGCTAAGCCAGCCAAAGTGGAACCGTGTCCGACTTCGTAGGCGAGTTCAGGCGCAGATGCGGCAACGGCGTCCATGCAGTCACGCCACAGCACAGGACGGGCAACATGAATGCTCAGCTTGTCTTTCCATATTGATGCGTCAGTGTAAGCCTGGCCGTCATCGTTAGAGATAACTGCACATGCTGGATCTCTAAAGGACATTGTGTCGAGCACGCCTGCGAGTTCGGTTACAGCATCTGCCATATAAGGAGTATGGAATGCACCGTTGACAGGGAGAAGAACAGCCTTTTTTATTCCAAAATCGCGGGCTTTTTCGCAGGCCTTGCCAATGCTTTCTGAATTTCCTGCGATCACAATCTGCCCAGGAGCGTTATCGTTAGCGATCCAGAGTTCAGGATAAGCATCACATAATGATTGTGCACTCTCGTTATCTGCGCCGAGAAGTGCAGCCATCGCGCCACCATGAGTGTCTGCACATTTCTGAGTAGCTTGAGCACGGCGAGAAGCGAAAACAAGGCCTTCTTCAAAGTCGAGAACGCCTGCACATATCAAGGCAGAAACTTGACCAAGGGAATGGCCCACAAAGCATTCAGGAATATTGCCTGTTGCCTGGAGAGTTTCATAGCTCATCAAAGAAGTAATAAGGATGGCGAGCTGGGCATCATGGGTTGAAGAAAGCGCACCCTCGGATGTGTCGCAGAGAAGTTTTTCCGCATCGAGATTGAGTATCTCACCGGCCTTGCGAGCGAGAGAAAATTCTGGCGTGGAAAGAAAAGGTTCGCCCATTCCGGGTGACTGGGTGCCCTGCCCAGGAAAAAGCATCGCTAAGCGTTGTGCCATAAGCATTAATACTCTCACGGTAATGAGAAATTTATGGCTTCGAGTGCTTGCCCGAGTTTACGTGTAGCAAATACGAGCATGACTAGATTATTAAACATGTCAGAAATCTTTAGTGAACTTTCCGTCCTTACTAATTCCGATGAACTCGTGATGTTGTTACCGCACCGTAAGCCGTTTCATTATGTGACACGCGTCCACGAACTAGTTGATAATGAATCGATCCATGCCTCGTACGATGTGACGGGCGAAGAAAGTTTCTTTCCCGGGCACTTTCCTGGTAATCCGATAATGCCCGGAGTGATTCAGCTCGAAGCGCTTGCGCAGGCCGGAGCCATAGCTTTGTTGGCTCAAGAGCGTTTTGCGGGCAAGCTTCCTTTGTTTGGCGGAGCAGAAAAAATCCGATGGCGTCGGATCGTGCGCCCCGGAGAAACGTTGCAACTAGAAATGACACTCGAACGCACATCATCGCGCGGAGGTTGGGGTCAAGCTCGAGCGCATGTCGATGGTGTGACAACCTGTGAAGCTCGAATTCTTTTTGCGTTAGCTGACGCATAAATTTTCGAAGTAGAATCTTTCTTCCCGGTGTTGGCTGAATAAAACGTCGTATACGACGTTTTATTCAGCCAACACCGGTAGCACTCAAGCCCGAGTGGCGGAATTGGCAGACGCGGCAGATTCAAAATCTGTTGGTGGCAACATCGTGGGGGTTCAAGTCCCCCCTCGGGTACTCGGTCATCCTGAACGAAGTGAAGGATCTCAGATTCTTGGCAGGCTCGGAATGACAATTGTCTGTTTCTCTTGAACCCCAAGGGGCTCGTGTTCACTCAGGTCCCCCCTCGAGTACTCGTTTTTATGGTGTTGGAGCGCCAAAGAATAAGTATATGAGTCTCAAACACCCCAACACTCGTGAGGTAAAAGCGTTTTGTCGAATAAGACTCACGTGATGAGTCTTTGACGCTCCAACACAACAAAGAGAAGGAAGCTACACCCCACAAATAATGCGAATCACGGGATAAGGATTAGTACGCAAGGAACCGCCGACACGAATTTCGAAGTGAGTGTGTGGAGCTCCACCTTTAGCGTTTCCGCTGTCCCCTGCATAACCCACTACGTCGCCTTGATTCACTCGGCGATTTTCTCCTGCGAATGCACTGAGGTGAGCGTAGTAGTACATGTTGCCATCATCTCCATACAGATTGATGCCTTGACCTCCCAAGTTATCCATGTTGCGTTCGATTCTTCCTGGCACGATTGCAACATTGGGTGTACCAAAGGCGGTAAAAATATCGTTGCCCTTATGGGTGCGACCACCCGAACGCGGATTGCCCCAATCGTCGACATGGGTCATAGGCCCAGCGATTGGACACATTTTACCTTCGATAGGAACACGTGCGCCGATGACTGCATTTGCATCAAGAAAGAGCGCGGCAGTTTTTTCGTATTCCTTTTTTGCCTCATCGAGCTGGGCAGCAAACTGAACAGATAGATCTTGAAGGTATGCTTGTTTCGTTTCAGCTTCTAACTTTTGTGCTGCGAGTTCAGTGCGAGCAGTTTTGAGAGCACGTTGTTCTTTGAGGTAAAACTTAAGTTCAGTAACATTCGATTGTTGAGCCGTTGAAGCAAGCGCGGTTTGCCTATTGTAATAAAACTGTTCAAGCGCATCGGTAGGTGCACCGTCGCTGTCTTGATACAAAGTGATTGCGCGCTTCTTAATAATTTTAGAAAGTTGATCTAGGGGCAACTCGCGAATAGCGATAAGTGCTTGGTTCTTCACGATCTGATCGTTCAAAGCTAACAAGGTTGCCTTTGTAGATTGAATATCTTGCGATGTGATATCTGCTGCTAGTTGTGCGTCGAGAAGTTTCTTCGTGGCCTTGTCGAATTTTGAATTTACTTTTTTTGCATTTTCTTGCGCAACCGTTTCTGTTTTTGAGGGTACCGCGGGAGGCTTTGTTTCACCCGGCAGAGAAGAATCGAGACCTCCACCTGTGGTGGGCGGGGGAGCAACTGTCGTAGGAACAGGAACGGTGGTCGTTGTCGTTACAGTAGTTGTTGTCGTAGTTGTTTCTCCAGCGGCATAAACAGCCGAGGGAAGTACGGCAAGAGTGAGCATGACAAGACACGGCGCGCATAGGCGTCGAACAATCTGAATTAAAGGGGATTTGTCGTGCTTACTTTTCATGTTCTCCTCTCTCATAGTCAGCCACTCGGAAGATCTATTACGGATTCTTTCGGCAAATCTTACGATTTTCTGTTTATTGCGCTTACGCAGAGTGAAACTTGGCATATTCGCAGGTAACGACAGGATAATTCCGTACTTTACCTATCCAAGCACCGTACAGATAATCCTTGAACGGGTACACTGAGAACTCATGTCGCGCACCACCCGCCAGCTTGTCGATTTGGGGCATCAAATTGATGCTCTACGCAATGATTTACAACAATCGAACGAGCAATTTGTAGCGCTTGAAGAAATGGCAGAAGATGCCCATATTCGTGCAATAGTTTCCGAAACGCCTAGCGAATCTTATAGCGCTCACGAAATGCAGGTCGCAAAAGAACGTCTTGAAACTGTTATTTGTTCTATGAAGAACGAACTTGATCAGCTCCTTACTAAGCGAGATGAGCTTTTGGAAAAATTGTTCGAGGAGTCGCAACAAGGCTAATGCCTGTTAGTGTATGTGCGTATCGCAGAGGAGGAAATATGGGTTTGCGAATAATTGTTGCTGAAGACGAGGCCATCATCCGTCTCGATCTCGTGGAACTTCTTGAAGAATCGGGTTTCGAAGTTGTTGCTCAAACTAACCGTGGTGACGAGGTTATGGACCTTGTCCAAGAGCACAAGCCTGACGTTGCGATTCTTGACGTCAAAATGCCTGGCCTCGACGGCATCAGTGTTACAGCGCAGATTAGTGAAATGCAAACAACCGCTGTAGTTATTCTTTCTGCATTCTCGCAACAAGATCTTCTGGACCAAGCTCAACAGGCAGGCGCACAAGGATATCTTGTAAAACCATTCCATAAAGGCGATCTTCTTCCCGCAATCGAAACTGCTCATGCTCGCTTTTCAGAAAAACGTTATATCGATACCAACGCAGATTCAGTGGAAGCTGCTGCAGAGATTTCAAAAAAGATTGCACATGCCAAAGCATTGCTCATGGATGAACACGGTTTAACCGAGGCTGGGGCCTGGAAATTTATTGGTGAGACGGCGACAATGACGAACAAAGCCATCACCGAAGTTTCAACAGATATTATTGAAGGATCGATTGCGCCACAAGAAGCGTAACGTTTGTGGCTGACGAACTTCTTTTAACTATTGACGGCCATTCTATGGCCTTTCGAGCCTTCTATGCGCTGCCTCCAGAAATGGTTGCACGAGATGGTACACCCACCAATGCCGTCTATGGCTTTGCGTCAATGCTCAGCAACGTTATCGGTCAGTACAACCCCACACACTTAGTTGTTGCTTTCGATACGGCCGCGCCGACCTTTCGTGTCGAAAAAGATGATCAATATAAAGCGCATCGTGATGAAACGCCAGAACTCTTTATTCCTCAAGTGGAATTAATTTGCGACATGCTTGAAGCGATGAACATTCTTGTATGCACGCAAGACGGAATGGAAGCAGACGACATTATTGCCACGTATGCAACACAAGCGCGTGACAAAAAAATGGCGAGCATTCATGTGACAGGTGATCGCGATTACTTTCAACTTGTTGAAGATCCCTTTATTAATGTGATGTATGTTCGTCGAGGTGTCAGCGACACCGTTCTTTATGATGAAGCAGGAATTATCGAACGTACGGGTATTCGACCAACGCAATATGTTGATTATGCGGCAATGCGAGGTGACCCTAGCGATAATCTTCCGGGAATTGCAGGGGTTGGAGAAAAGACAGCAGCCAAACTACTTAATGCGTATGAAAACCTAGAAGGTATTTACGAGAACCTCGATCAATTACCTAATAAGCAAAGAGAAAATCTTGAATCTGGGCGCGAGCGTGTTTTCTTAAACCGTGAAATGATGACACTTGTGCGTGATGTCGACGACATTGCTTCTCTGGATGAACTTAAGCGAGTGCCTGGTGATGCTGGCGAAATTCAGGAGTTGTGTGAACGGTTGCAATTCCGGTCCATGAGTAAGCGCCTTTTGTCCGCTGCTCTTGTCGGCTCAATAGCGGATACTCGCTCACCAACTGGCTCCCATGCTAAAGAGACGCAACGTACGCCAGATGGCAAGCGAGCATCCGCCGACGCAGACAAGGTCGCGAATAAAAAGGTCGCTAAGGGCGGGGGAGAGATTTCGGCGGATAGAGGTTCGCGTCCCAGTGAGCGGGCGGAAATTGAGGATGCTTCTTTAGTTACCCTCACTGTGTCGAAGTTGGTGGCGGGGATAAAGAAGGCTGATGGTTCGGTAGGTATGTATCTGGAACCCCAGGTTCCTAGTGCTCATGTGGATGAAGCGATTGCATTTCCGTTGACGATTTTGACTTCCTATGACGACGTTATTGCTGCAACAAAAATAAAAGACGTAGCTGAGCTCACCAAACTTCTCTCTGTGATGATTGAGTACTCGAACGACATTGTCGGATATGACATCAAAACATGGGGTGCATATTTTGCATTGTGTTGTTTAAATCAGATCGATTGTAATGATCTTTTCGTGATGGCATCGTTGGATGATGCCGCTCGTGGAAAGAAATCATTTGAACAAATGTGTGCTTCATATCTTGGAGTTGCTCCAGTCGAGGCACCTGCCCAGCTGGGTTTTGATGGATTCGAGACAGGGGATAAGTCCGCCGCTGAAGTACTGCAGATTAGTCGCGTTTTTTATTTGCGAGAAATGTTCGATGAACTTAACGAACGCCTCACCGCTAAAAAACTTAACGCGCTTTATGGTGACATTGAACGACCGCTTACTCCCGTCATTGCCGAAATTGAAACGCATGGGGTCCTGGTTGACCGCAAGCGACTCGCAGAAATATCCAAGGACGTCCATGAACGATGCGCTCAGTATGAACAAGAAATCCATTCCTATGCTGGCGAACCCATCAACGTAAATTCAACCCAACAGCTTCGCCGTATCCTTTTTGATCAACTTGGTCTTACGCCCATTAAAAAAACCAAAACAGGACCCTCGACTGATGCCGCAACCCTTCATGCTCTGCGTGATGACCATCCGATTGTTGAGGCAATTCTACGCTATCGCGAAGTGGAAAAACTTCGCAGTACCTACATCGATGCTCTCGGTCCGTTGATTGGTTCTGATGGTCGTATTCACGCAACCTTTAATCAGGCAGGAAGTGCGACGGGAAGAATTTCTTCTGAAGCGCCGAACTTACAAAATATTCCTATCCGCACAGAAGAAGGAAAAAAACTCCGAACAATGTTCGTCGCACCGAAAGGTTCTGTTTTGTGTTCAATTGACTACAGTCAAATTGAATTGCGAATTCTTGCGCATCTTTCAAAAGAAAAGGCACTCGTCGATGCATTTCAACGTGGGGAAGATGTTCACGCAACGACAGCTGCGCATGTTTTCGAAGTCGATTTAGAAGACGTCACATCCGAACAGCGAAGTTTTGCAAAAGTAGTGAACTTTGGAATTGCATATGGCATGGAAAGCTATGGCTTAGCCACACGCATGGGAATTGACCCTGGTCACGCAAAAGAAATCCTTGATTCGTATTGGAGCACCTTTTCATCGATGAAAAAGTATCTCGATAATGTTGTCGTTCAAGCGAAGAAGGTGGGATACACCGAAACGATGTTTGGTCGACGTCGATACTTTCCCGAGCTTTCTTCTCCGATTGCAAAAGTAAAAATTGCTGGTGCGCGTGCTGCAACGAATGCTCCTATCCAAGGTACGGCCGCTGATGTTTTCAAACTTGCCATGGTTAACGTCGGACAAGTCATCGCAGAACAAGGTCTACCAGCGCATATGGTACTCACTGTCCATGACGAATTAGTGTTTGAAATCCGTGAAGATTCCATTGAAGAAGTCTCTGATGTTCTTGTTTCTACTATGGAAAATGTTGTCGAACTTGATGTTCCCCTTGTTGCAGATGTGGGAATAGGTCCCAACTGGGCCGAAGCAAAATAGCTTGTGGTGTCTGGTACGGAACAACAGGGCTTTATGCCACTAAACTGTCCGGTGCTTGTCTCAACTATTCAAGCTAGACGAATCGCGTCTATCGACTATCACAATAATGTAAACAGGAGACCTCGTGTCTGACAACGTATCAACAACTGTCTCAGATTCGGAACAGGAACAAAATTCCGCAACCGTATCTGAAGATGTAACAACAACCGAAGCTATTACTCCAACAATAGAGAGCAACGAAAGCGCCATTACTGATACGTCAGATGATCCCGATGAAGCCATTGCTGTCAACGACCTGGGAATGAGTTTCGCTGATGCAATTAATACAACGGTTGTTGAATTCGATGACGGCGATCTTGTTAAAGGTACAGTTGTAAAAATCGACAAAGACGAGGTGTTGCTCGACATCGGTTTTAAATCTGAAGGCGTCATTCCTGCTAAAGAACTTTCTATTCGTAACGACGTCGATCCTTTCGACGAAGTTGAACTTGGTCAAGAACTTGAAGTGCTTGTATTAACCAAAGAAGATAAAGACGGTCGTCTTATCTTGTCCAAGAAACGCGCACAATACGAAAAGGCGTGGGCAAACATCGAAGCAATCAAGCAAGCCGATGGAGTTGTTAAAGGTATGGCGATCGAAGTCGTTAAGGGCGGCGTCATCGTTGACATTGGTCTTCGTGGATTCTTGCCAGCTTCGCTTGTAGATACACGTCGTGTGCGCGACCTCGCTTCTTTTGTTGGAAAAGAAGTTGAGTGTAAAATTCTCGAACTTGATCGCAACCGTAACAATGTTGTTCTTTCTCGCCGTGCTTTCCTCGAAGAAAATCAAAAAGGTAACCGTGATAGCTTCCTCGTTAATCTCAAGGTGGGAGAAATCAAAGAAGGAGTTATTAGCTCATTGGTTCCTTTCGGTGCGTTCGTTGATCTTGGTGGTATGGACGGACTTGTTCACGTGTCTGAACTTTCATGGAAGCACATTGACTCTCCGGGTCAAGTCGTTAAGGTTGGAGACCAGGTCAAGGTAAAAGTTCTCGAAGTCGACATGGACCGCGAACGCATCTCGCTTTCATTGAAGGCTACAGAACGCGATCCGTGGACTGAATTCGCCGAGGGACACCAAATTGGTGAGCTTGTCTATGGTCGAGTCAGCAAGGTTGTTCCTTTTGGTTCCTTCATTCAAATTGGTGAAGGTATCGAAGGCCTTGTCCACATTTCGGAAATGGCAGAACATCACGTAGATTCTGCAGAACAAGTTGTTCAACCGAACGAAGAACTCTGGGTCAAGATCATTGAAATCGATTTGGAACGTCGACGCATTTCTCTTTCCATTAAGCAAGCTGCAGAAGGTGGCGTTGTTGCTGCTGAATATGCAGATGTATATGGTGAGCATGCATACGACGAGCAAGGAAACTTTATCGGCGAAGCTGAAGCTCCAGCTGCTGAAAGCTCTGTGGAGGCAAGTGAGCAAGCCGCTGAAAGTAGTGAAGCTGTCGAGTCGAATCCTGAAGCCGTAGAAGCTGCACCGGAAGTAACCGAAGCTGAAGTTCCAGAAGAAGAAGTAACTCCCGAAGCGTAATTAATAATCTCAAAAAGAACTGTCCTTGCGATACCGCAAGGACAGTTCTGTTTATCAGCGTATTTCGATAATGCCCGTACGTAAACCGAGGAGCACTGCTTGCGTGCGATCACGTGCGTCAAGCTTGTCATAAATCGATGCGAGATGATTCTTTACGGTTTTTACCGATATAAAAAGATCGTTTCCGACGTCGTTTGTGCTGCGACCGTCGGCAATGAGCTGAAGAATTTCGGTTTCACGCTTCGTTAAAATTCCAGATTCAGCCTCGGGAAGTTCGTGTGGTCCTGGTGTGAGTGAAGTGCCTGTATCAAGCATTTGTTTTGCAATGCTAGGGGAGATTAATTCTCCTTGCGCAACTTTATGAACAATGTCGATAACTTCAGCCATCGGTGAATCTTTTGTCATGAATGCGCTCGCCCCTGAATTAATTGCTTGATTAACAACTGCAGATTCCCCATGCATGGTTAACATAATCACACGCGTGTCAGGATGGGATGACTTAATAATTTTAAGAGCGGCGATTCCGTCCATCACTGGCATTGTGATATCGAGCATAACGATGTTCGGATTTAGTTCATTGACAAGGCGCACACCTTCTTCGCCATCTCCACCTTCGCCGACAACGTCATAACCGTTATCTGTTAGCGCACGTTTGACGGCCTGGCGCACGAGCTTATGATCGTCTACAAGGAGAATGGTTGTCATGAAGGTACCTCAACTTCTGCTTCGATGAGGGTTCCTTCCCCGGGATGGGAAGTCACGTTTAATTGGGCATGGATGGTATCGGCGCGTTCACGCATACCTATAAGCCCAAAACGTTCTTTCTTTGCATTATCTTGTGAAAAACCTTTTCCGTCATCACGAATTGTGAGGTGTACTTCGTTAGATTCGAGCAACCAGCTAACCCAAGCATGGGATGCTTCTGCATGTTTGTAGACATTATTCAGACCTTCTTGCATTATCCTCCACATTTCACGTTCAATCTGAACGGGAAGTATACGCTCTGAGATATTGGTTTCGAACTGCACATCGAGTCCTGTGCGATCGCCAAAGCGCGGAAGATATTCTTGTGCGAGCGCATGGAACGGGCGATCAGTGTCGACTGTCGCGCGAAGTTCGTACAGCGTTTCGCGTAATTCGCCTACTACTTCGCGCACGATGTCTCGTAGTTCGCTCAGTTCAGGATCAGAATCTTTCTGTTCGATAAGTCTTTCGAGCTCAAATGCTACATAAGCCAAAGACTGAGCGAGCCGGTCATGTAAATCGCGAGCGATCCTGCTTCGTTCTTCTTCGGCTCCCATGTTTCGTAATCGTTGGAACCACAATGCATTATCAATCGCAAGCGCCAGCGGTTCAGAGAGTTCTTGCAAGAGTGCAGCATCACGTTTCGTATATTTGTTTTCGTCGGCATGTTCAAGGGCTACGATTCCCACGACATTTCCGCGGGCTCGCAAAGCAACATACATTCCCGATCGTGCATGAGAAGTGCATCCTACAAACCCATCGTCAGGAAAAGCATGAACAACAGTACTGTTGGTTCCTAAAGTTTGCGCTAGAGGAGCAGGTAATTCATGCACAGATAAGGGTGTCCCCATGCGCAGACCTTCCGCAAGTTCAACGCGATACGTATTATGTGTTGAGTCGGCAACAACAATGGCCAGGTACTGTACGTCATAGAGGTCATGAAATCTGTTGCGTGTTGATGCAATGACTTCTCCTAAGTCAAGAGATGCGGGAAGTGTTTGAGCCACATCGTGAAGGGCTAACAAAAGTGAATTTGCGTGGCCCATCTGTCTCATCTCGTCAACAACAGATTGACTACGAGCTTCCGCCTCATTAGCAAACAGACGCATGACAGCTCCGACTGCTCCACTTCCTAGTAGGTAGAGAGAGTTTTGGATAATGGATTGCGTTGATGCATGATTTTCGTTGACGACATTATCGATACCCGTGACCGCTGCGACCATATACGCTGTTGCAACAACTGGGGCTATGAAACCGCTGCTTAAACCAATTACAAGCAAAACGGGGATTGTAGCAAGAAGAAAAGGGCTCGACCACATGTGAGTCAAACCAAGCGCGACAATAAGCGCTCCGCAATCGATAATGATGTTGACTGTACGCTCATAGATTTTTCCTCGCAGAGGAACAGCGTAAAATGTTCTGAGTGCTGCATTAAGTGACAAGATGAGAGTGGCAGCGATAATCGAAGCCGAACCATAGTTTGCGATATTCGGCAAAAGTGTCAACATGCTCATTGCGAGTGCTGACCAGCGCAAAAAAACAATCATGAGTGCGACTCGATGCGAGAGCAGCAACGAAGTGGATCGTGGGTCAGATGTGGGGAGAGATGTGCTCATAGTCTTTCTAGGACATCGACGGAAAACTCTATTTGATAAAGGGCTAACGCGTAAACTTGTCGTATGCATAAAGTCGCGGTTATTGGCCCACTGGGTAGCGGAAAGTCGGAAATAGTGCGTATCTGTTCTGAGATGGACTTTCCAACGGTTTCAGCAGATCATATCGCCAAGATGCTTCTCGAACTCCCAGGAATCGCCCACGACGATGTTGTTCAAGCATTTCCTGGCGCAGTAGACGACAGGGGTCGGATTGATCGTCACAGGCTTGCCCAAGATGTATTTCACGATCACGATCACCTCAAATTGCTAGAAAGTATAATTCATCCTCATGTCTGGCAGATCGTGACGTCTTTCTTCATGGAATGTGAAAATAAGAATGAAGAGATTTGTTTCGTTGAAGTGAGCGCTCCTGATGATTCGATTAAAACTCGATTCGATGAGATGTGGTGCGTGACGGCATCGCATGCGATTCGCGAACAAAGATGTGTTGAACGAGGAATGACTGCTGAAGATTTTGCTCTAAGGAATGATTTTCAAGAATCACATATTGATTTTGAAGATCTAAGTAGCCGAACAATTGTGAATGAAGGTTCGAAAGAAGATCTAGTACATGCCATACAGTCGATGTGTTCGGATCTTGCGGAAATACGAGGACAGTAGTGTTCGAGCTCAACAGTGAGTACGAACCATCGGGTGATCAGCCAGCTGCGATTGATGCACTTGTTGATGGTGTTGAAAAGGGGCTTTCATATCAAACTCTTTTAGGAATTACAGGGTCGGGAAAATCGTTTACCATAGCATCAGTAATCGCCAAGCTGAATAGGCCGGCGCTGATTATGGCTCCCAATAAATCATTGGCAGCCCAGCTTGCAAGTGAGTTTCGTGGGTATTTTCCCAATAATCGCGTTGAATATTTTGTTTCCTATTACGACTACTACCAACCTGAAGCATACATTGCGCAAACCGATACGTTTATCGAAAAGGATTCTTCGATTAACGACGAAATAGATCGATTGCGCCATGCTGCAACGTCAGCGTTGTTGAGTAGACGTGACACGATCATTGTCGCCAGCGTTTCTGCAATTTACGGATTGGGTTCTCCTGATTCCTATAAGCGGAACATGCTCTTTATTGATAAGGGCGACGAGTTTGATCAGCGTTCCTTACTGAGTCGTCTTGTCGAACTCCAATACGAACGCAACGATATAGGTTTTCAGCGCAATAAGTTTCGTGTACGCGGAGACACTATTGATATTTTTCCTGCATACGAAGAACGGGTTATTCGCGTTGAATTGTTCGGAGACGACATTGACCGGATTTCACTTATCGACCCATTAACAGGCGAAATGTTTCAAGAGGTCGATGCCGTCGCTATTTTTCCTGCTTCTCACTACGTTGTCGATCCTGGCATTATGCGTACTGCGATCGCTGAAATCGAGAATGATCTCGATGATCGTCTGGCTGAGCTGAAAAAGGCCAATAAGCTTGTTGAGGAACAGCGTCTTCGGTCGCGTACCGAACATGATCTTGAAATGATGCGTGAAGTGGGCGTGTGCTCGGGAATCGAAAATTATTCGCGGTATTTGGATCGTCGCCAACCGGGTGAAGCTCCCTATACGCTGCTGAATTATTTTCCTGAAGATTTCATCACTATTCTCGACGAGAGTCACGTCACCGTTCCTCAGCTACGTGGACAGAATGCTGGAGATTTATCTCGTAAGAATAACTTGGTGGATTACGGTTTTCGCCTTCCTAGTGCAAAGGATAACCGTCCTCTTCGTTTTGAAGAAGTGATGGAACGCTTGCCGCGTATTGTCTTCATGTCAGCAACGCCAGGTCCGTTTGAAAAAGAAATTTCTGAACAAGTTGTAGAACAAATTATTCGCCCCACTGGTTTGCTCGACCCTGAAATTAAAGTGCGTCCCACAAAAGGTCAGATTGATGATCTCATTAACGAGATTCGCGAAAGCGTCGATCGCGGTGAACGTGTTCTGGTTACGACTTTGACAAAGAAAATGGCTGAAGACTTAACGGAATATTTACAGGACACCTCGATGAAGGTGCGCTACTTGCATTCCGACATTGACACCATTGAACGCATTGAAATTTTGCGCGATCTCCGTTTGGGTGAATGCGATGTAGTCGTGGGTATCAACCTCTTGCGTGAAGGTCTCGACTTGCCCGAAGTGAGTTTGGTTGCGATTTTGGATGCCGACAAGGAAGGCTTCCTGCGTTCACAGACATCATTGATTCAAACTATTGGTCGTGCTGCTCGAAATGTGAATGGTCGCGTGATCATGTATGCAGACAAGATGACCGATTCAATGCGTTATGCAATTTCGGAAACTAATCGCCGACGTGCCTTACAAGAAAAGTACAACGAAGAAAATGGAATTAACCCAACGCCGATTGTTAAAGCCGTCTCTGACATTCTTGATATGTTGCGTGGGGGAGAATCGGACAAGCCGGCAACAGAGCGCATTGATATATCTTCATTGGCCGAGCTTGGGCATGAAGAAATCAAGCGTTTAATTGTGACTCTGGAAGATGAAATGCATGAAGCTGCCAAGGAACTAAATTTCGAAGAAGCAGCTCGTTTGCGTGATGAAGTTTCCACTATCCGCAAAGAATTGAAAGATATGATCGGCCTTGCTTAGCCCTTAGATTGTCATTCTGAGTGAAACGAAGGATCTCCGCGAAGTGGAGAATCTTTCTTCCCGTCATCCCGAGCCTGCGAGGGATCTCCGCGCAGCGTGATTCTTGTAAACCAATATCAGGGAACTTATCGCGGTCGTGATAACGTCTTATTAGATATGAAGGATGTTTCAAAGGTCGTGCGACTTAGTTTTTACTTGATTATTGCTGTACTCTTCACCATATTTTCTATAACGAGCTGGATTGCGGGCAATCGAGCGACAGACAAAAAGACGCAGACAAAAGCATCTGAACAATGTCCCTATACGCAACAAGAATTGGATGATATTCGTGCCCTGTATGACCAACCTATCCCTAAAGATCAGCAGCGATCATTCGAAGATCTTCAAGTGTCAATTGACTTTGATGCAATCGAAGCTTTAAAGGGTCAGTGTGCGGTGACGGCGCTTGAAAGGGCGTACGAGCTTGGAATGCGAAGTCTTCGCGACCTAACGGAGTGCTGGCCTGACTGTGCGGTGACAGAAGATTATTCACCGCAACGTCTCACTTTTGCAATTAAGGATCGACGCATGATCCATATTCAGGCTGGGTAGTTACCTTTAGCTCTATTCTCATAATTGAACGTACGTTCGTGTAAGATGATTCTTCATGCAAACTCACATCACAGTGCGCGGGGCACGGGAACATAATCTCAAAAACGTTGATGTCGACCTGCCGCGCGATTCGCTGGTTGTGCTCACAGGGTTGTCGGGCTCAGGTAAATCCTCCCTGGCTTTCGACACCATTTATGCAGAAGGCCAACGCCGGTATGTTGAATCTCTTTCCGCTTATGCCCGACAATTTTTGGGGCAAATGGAAAAACCCGATGTTGATTTAATTGAAGGACTTTCTCCTGCTATCTCTATCGATCAAAAATCGGCATCACGAAACCCTCGTTCAACCGTAGGAACAATCACAGAAATCTACGACTATCTGCGTTTGATGTATGCACGCATTGGTCATCCACACTGTCCAACATGTAGTCGTTCCATTGCACGACAAACTCCTCAGCAAATCGTTGATCGAATCATGAAACTCGAAGCAGGAACAAAGTTTCAAGTGCTCGCCCCTGTAGTGCGTGGTCGTAAAGGTCAATACGACAGCCTCATTAAAGACCTTATTTCTCAAGGTTTCACGCGAAGTTATGTTGATGGCGAGATTTTCGAATTAAGCGAAATTGACCCACTTGATCTTGCTCGGTATGAGCAGCACACAATTAAAGTTATTGTTGATCGCCTGGTCATTAAACCATCGATAAAACGTCGTCTTACGGATTCACTTGAAACTGCGTTAACTCTTGCTAACGGAATCGTAGAAATTGACATCATCACCGATAACGAAACTGTCGATCAAACAGATGATTCATCGGTGTTAACTTTTTCTGAGCACCTTGCATGTAATCACTGTGGGACGAGTTTTGAAGAACTTGCCCCTCGTAACTTTTCCTTCAACTCGCCCTATGGGGCGTGTACGTATTGCGATGGCCTGGGAACAAGCTTTGAAGTTGACCCTGAACTAGTCGCACCTGAAGCCGACCTTTCTTTGAACGAAGGAGCGATTGCGCCTTGGAGCGGGTTTAAAGGGGAGTACTTCACCAAAATAATTCGTTCGGTAAGTGAAATTTCAGGCATTGATCTTGATACTCCCTGGAAGAAACTCCCCAAAAAACATCAAAAGATTATTCTCAACGGTTTGGGTGGGGACAAGATCGAAGTAAAGTTCAAAAATCGGTACGGTAAATCTCGTTCGTTCACGACAAAGTTCGAAGGTGTTGTACCGTGGCTCAAGCGCCGCCATAGTGAATCGGAAAGTGATCGTGCGCGCGAAATCATTGAGGGCTACATGCGCGAAGTTCCTTGTACTCATTGCGAGGGTGCTCGACTTAATCCCGTTTCTCTTAAAGTGACGATTGCAGATCAATCGATTTACGATGTTGGCGAATTATCTATTCGAAACTGCAATGACTTCTTTCAAAATCTGACATTGAGCGATCGGGAAGAATCAATAGCTCACGAAGTTGTTAAGGAAATTCGTAATCGGTTGACGTTCCTCAATGACGTAGGTCTCGAATACCTCTCCATCAACCGTACGTCATCTACTTTGTCGGGTGGAGAAGCACAACGCATCCGTCTTGCATCCCAAATCGGTAGCGGTCTCGTCGGTGTTCTTTACGTTCTCGACGAACCTTCGATTGGGCTTCACCAACGCGACAATGAACGTCTACTCGGCACAATGACACGATTGCGCGACCTTGGCAACACTGTCATTGTTGTGGAACATGATGAAGAAACAATCTTGGCAGCTGATTATGTTGTTGATGTCGGACCAGGTGCAGGAGAACACGGCGGGGAAATCGTTCATGCTGGAACAGTTTCGGCGCTATTGAAGAATAAGAAATCTATTACCGGTCAATATTTAGTGGGTAAAAAGAAAGTCATTGACGACGTTGTTCGCCGACCTGCGACAGGTGTAACTATCGATATTAAGGGTGGCCGCGAACACAACTTAAAAAATGTTGACGTCTCTATTCCTTTGTCGCAATTTGTTGCCGTCAGCGGGGTCAGTGGAAGCGGAAAATCCTCCCTTGTCAATGACATCATCCTGAAAAGCTTAATGAAAAAGATCTACAAATCAAAAGATGTTCCAGGGCGTCACGACAAAATTCTTGGCGTTGACAATATCGATAAAGTTATTTCGATTGATCAATCACCGATTGGTCGTACCCCTCGCTCTAACCCTGCCACCTACACCGGAGTCTTCGATAAGATTCGGGCTCTCTTTGCGCAAACGCAAGAAGCTAAAGTGCGCGGATATTTGGCTGGCCGATTTTCCTTTAATGTCAAAGGCGGTCGATGCGAGGCATGTTCAGGTGATGGAACAATTAAGATCGAAATGCACTTTCTTCCTGATGTGTATGTGCCGTGTGAGGTTTGTAAAGGTGATCGATATAATCGCGATACACTCGACATTACATATAAGGGTAAGAACATTGCTGATGTGTTGAACATGTCGATTGAAGAAGCACATGAATTTTTTATCAAAATTCCAGTAATTACTCGGCATCTGTCCACGCTGGTTGATGTGGGTCTGGGTTATGTGCGTTTAGGTCAACAAGCTCCAACTCTTTCTGGTGGAGAAGCACAGCGTGTCAAGCTTTCGAGTGAACTCGCAAAAAGAAGTACCGGTCGAACGCTGTATCTCTTAGATGAACCCACAACAGGGTTACATTTTGATGACGTACGTCGACTTCTCGCGGTTCTCCATCGCCTCGTCGATGCTGGAAATACTGTCCTCGTCATCGAACATAATCTTGATGTGATTCGTAGTGCCGACTGGGTGATCGATCTAGGCCCCGAAGGGGGAGACGGTGGCGGAGAAATTATTGCTCAGGGAACTCCGGAAGATATCGCCAAGGTAAAGAAGAGTCATACCGGACGGTTCCTCAAGCAACTAACCTAGATGTTATGACAGATCCACAACATCCTGCCGCATGGCATCCCGACCCTTCCAAACGTCACCAATCTCGTTACTGGGACGAAGAGCAGTGGACAGAACACGTTTCTGATAACGGCCAAACGTCTGTAGACGAAGAAGGCAAGGAAATGGCCAATACCGGGCAAGTATCAAGTACCGGAATTATTGATGGTGAGATGTTTGGTTATACAACCCCGCAAGCTGTTCAAGCCCAAGTCGCCAAGGCTCAAACGGGTACCGGATCAATTGCTGATGCTTTATCCATTCCTGAAGTTTCTTCTGAGGAAGTTCCAGCGCCGTCTTATACTCAGTCGATATTTACCGAGAAGATCTTGGTTGTAAACCAAAAGGCAAAGCTCATGGAGCTCACTGCGGAGTACGGTATTTTTGATCAAGCTGGAAATCAGTTGGGATCTATACGTGAAGTAGGACAATCTGCAGCGAAGAAAGTTGCTCGCGCATTGACCAACGTGGACGCATTTATGACGCACAAACTAGAAATTGTCGACATGAGTGGTGCAGTACAGCTACGAATAGTTAAACCGCGAGCGCTTATGAAAGCAAAAGTGATTGTCGAGCGTCCCGATGGAACCGTGATCGGTTCACTTGCAGTCAAGATTCGTATCGGTAAAGCACAGATCAAAATTCTTGCAAACGATCAACAAATTGGAACAATATATGCCGAAAACTTTCGTGCGTGGAACTTTTCTATTAAAGATAATTCAGAAAATCAGATTGCTTCTATCACTAAGACCTGGGAAGGATTCGGCAAAGCTTTGTTTACAACTGCAGATAATTATGTAGTACAGATTCATCAAGACTTGCACGACCCCATGCATTCACTCGTGCTCGCTGCATCGCTAGCGGTTGATCTTATTTTGAAACAAAACGACAAAGGCTTGCTCTGATCTTATAGTCGTTGCACAGACAGAGCCCGACGCAACTCGCAGTCGCTCCTCCGTCGCTCCTTGTGATTGGTGTGAATGAGATAGAGATTCTTCGCTGCGCTCTGAATGACGGTCTACTAATCAATTGTTTGTTTCTCCGTAATCTCAATCATGCGTTCTAAGCTGATGCGTGCCCATTGACGAGTAGTAGTGTCAACGCGAATTTCATTGACGGGATTTCCTGCAGCCAAGTTCTCTATGCACCAGGCTAAGTGTGGAAGATCAACTCGAAACATTGTCGAGCACGGGCAGTACAACGGGTCTAATGAAATCACGGTTTTGTCTGAGTGTTCTTTTGCAAGGCGCTGCACGAGATGTACTTCAGTTGCTACGCCAATGACAGAACCAGCAGGAGCATCGCGCACAAAATCAATAATTGTCTCGGTCGAACCAACAACGTCTGCAAGCTCGACAACTTCATTTTTCGTTTCGGGATGTACAACGACAATTCCATCTGCATATTGCGCTCGAAAATCTTCAACGTGAGTCGGAGAAAACCTCTGATGGACACTGCAATGACCTTTCCAGAGCCAGAACGTCGTGCGAGCAATCGCGTCTTTGTTTTGTAAGATGCTCATGCGAGGGTCGTAGAGATAACAATCGCGTTCGCTGTAACCCATAGCGTATGCAGTATTGCGTCCGAGGTGTTGGTCGGGAATAAAGAGAATGTGTTTTCCCTTTTTCAATCCCCATTCAATAATTTCGTGTGCATTAGAAGATGTACAGACCGCGCCGCCATGTTCGCCAACAAAAGATTTAATTGCGGCAGAAGAGTTCATGTATGTAATCGGAACGATCTCATTTTCGCCAACAATTGAGGTAAAGAGTTTCCATGCGTCCAACACTTGACGTTCGCTGGCCATATCCGCCATTGAACACCCAGCGTTGAGGTCAGGGAGGTACACGTGCTGTTCTTCATGAGTGAGTACATCAGCACTCTCGGCCATGAAATGAACGCCACAGAAGATGATATGTTCTGCATGCGCATTTTCTGCGGCATAACGTGCGAGTTTGTAGGAATCTCCTCGTTCATCGGCGAATTCAATTACTTCGTCGCGCTGATAATGGTGACCAAGGATAAGAAGCTTTTTCCCGAGTTCTTCGCGTGCAGTTGAGATTCTCCGGCGAAGGTCCTCATCTGAAGCGCGGCTATAGTGTTCCTCTAAGGGAATTTGTATTCGTACAGCCGTTGTCACTTTGGTCACATTACTAGTGTAGGGAATATATAGGTCAATGCTCGCGCCCAAACCAGCCGATATTCCGACCTCGCCTGGCTCGTACCAGTTTTACTCTGCAGATAATGAGATCTTGTATGTAGGAAAGGCGAAAAATCTTCGCTCTCGACTTATGTCGTACTTTCAAAAAGGGCCCAAGCATAATATCCGCATCGAGCAAATGCTCGACATTGCCCAGCGTGTGGAATGGATTGTGGTTTCTAATGAAATCGAGTCATTGTTACTGGAGTACTCGCTTATTCAACAGCACAAGCCTCGATACAACGTGCGTTTAAAAGATGATAAGTCCTACCCATGGTTAGCGGTTACGACCAGTGAGAAATGGCCGCGTGCCGGTGTGCT
This sequence comes from uncultured Actinomycetes bacterium, assembly GCA_937872965.1. Lineage (GTDB taxonomy): Bacteria > Actinomycetota > Acidimicrobiia > IMCC26256 > JAGPDB01 > JAGPDB01. Next base: position 5,021 of record CALMUU010000044.1, on the reverse strand, counting down.
TCGAGGTAAGCAACGTCGTGGTGTGAAATACTACGGTCCGTATATGTCAGCGTACGCTATTCGTGAAACGCTTGATGTGCTCACAACTATCTTTCCCGTACGCACATGTTCACCCTCAAAGTTCGCAGAATACAAGCAGCTTGGTCGCGGATGTTTGCTTTATGACATTGGCAAGTGCAGCGCTCCCTGTGTTGATGCAGTGACGAAAGAGCAATATGACGACTATGTTCGCTCTCTCATGCATTTTCTCGGAGGCGATACGCGAGATGTTGTTACTTATGTAAAAGAGCAAATGGGTAAAGCTTCTGCAGATATGCAGTTTGAACGAGCAGCTACTTTACGCGACAGACTTACTTCCTTAGAGGGCATCATTAACCGTCAGGAAATCTATGGATCTATTCGCGATAATTTTGATGTTGTGGCCTATGCCACGGATATGATCGAAATTTCAGTTGAAGTTTTTCGTGTGCGTAAAGGCCGCTTGTTAGGTACACGTCGTTTTATTTTAGAACCTCAAGAAATTACCGAAGACGAAGCACTGATCGATCAAGTGCTCCTGCGCTTGTATGAATCACAATTACCCGACGTTATCCCAAGTCTTGTATACATTGAAGATCTACCCTTAAACGTGAAACCCTATGAAGAGCTTCTTCATTCTCAACGCGGTGAGTCCGTCCGTTTGCAGGTACCGCTCAAGGGTTCAAAAAAGCGGCTATTAGATCTCGCCAAAGAGAATGCATTGGGAAATCTCGATCGTAGATCGCGCACACGCATTAACGACATCGAACAAAGAACGAAAGCCTTGGCTGATCTTCACATTCAGTTGAACCTGAAGCGTGTGCCTTTACGAATTGAATGCTTCGACATATCTCACATTCAAGGGACCAACACCGTTGCTTCGATGGTGGTATTAGACGATGGGTTACCCAAGAAAAGCGACTATCGCCATTTCACTATTCAGCATGGGCAGGGGAATGATGATTTTCTCTCGATGGAAGAAGCCATAACTCGTCGCTTTGGTGGATACAAAGCAGCGAACGACAAGTTCTCGACCTTACCTGACCTGTTGCTCATCGATGGAGGAAAGGGTCAGCTCACTGCCGTCATGCGTGCTTTGACATCACTCGGTTTACAAGATCGCTTTGATGTTGCATCTTTAGCTAAACGAGAAGAAGAAGTATTTAGACCAGGGGAATCGCAGCCATACATAATTCCATTTGGTTCACTGTCGCTCATGCTCCTCCAAGTCATCCGTGATGAAGCGCATCGGTTTGCGATCACCCATCACCGCAAGAAACGTTCAGCAGCTATGACCGCAAGTATTCTCGATGAAATCCAAGGTCTGGGCCCATCTCGGAAGAAAAAACTTCTGCAGTCCTTCGGCTCTATTAAGCAATTGCGCGAACAGTCGCTCGAGACATTACAGAGTCTGACGTATATTCCCGATAATGTGGCACTGAGCATTTACACAGCTCTCCATCCTGAAACTACAGAAAGCCCTTCCTCATCATGACGCGAATCGTATTGCTCACAGGACTAGCCGGAGCCGGTCGTACGACTGCTGCGGACATACTTGAAGATATGGGTTTTTATGTAATGGAAAATCTTCCGGCAGCGATTATCAATGATGTTGTCGCACAAATGCATAATGACAATGAAGAAAATGCGCAACTCGCGATTGCTGTCGATCTTCGTGATCAAGAATCTATCGATACGCTTTTTGCTACGCGCAACGAGTTGCGTCAACTTGGTGACAATGTCGAGATTGTATTTCTCGATGCCGATGATGACACAATTATTCGACGTTTCGAACAGACTCGACGACCGCACCCTTACATTTCTGCTGGTGTTTTGACAAAGGGTATTGAATTAGAGCGCGAGCTTCTGAGTGATGTGCTCGCCAATGCGGACATTCATATCGATACGACGGTGACAAATCCTACACAGCTCGGTCAACAACTTTCATTACTTTTTAGCGGTGAGCCTGCAGGCACAACAGTGTTGGTGAATTCATTCGGTTTTAAATACGGAGCGCCCCGTGATGCTGACTTCGTGTTCGATGTGCGTTTTTTACCTAATCCATTTTGGGAACCTGAACTACGAGAATCATCGGGCCTTGAACAAACTATTCGCGATTATGTGAGCACTTTCCCAAACTATAAGCAATACATCGAGTCTGTTCAGTCGATGTTAGAGGTTTCAATTAATGAGTTTTCACAGTTGGGTAAGGGTTTTGTGACAGTTGCATTTGGATGTACCGGTGGTATTCACCGTAGCGTGACGGTTGCTCACGATGTTTCTGCTTGGCTTAAGAAGTCAGGGTACAAAGTTATAACAGTGAACCGTGAACTCGATCGAAACGAAACCGAATGAAAAAAATTGTTTCTCTGGGTGGCGGCCATGGCTTGTCGATGGTCTTGCGTACCCTTTTGCCGTGCAGCGTAGATCAGACAGCAATTGTGAGTGTTGCTGACGACGGCGGATCGTCGGGGCGGTTGCGTCATGATCTTGACATCGTTGCTCCAGGAGATGTTCGAGCATGTATGTTGGCGCTTTCACAAACCGACAACGAAGATAAAGACGCTGTTATCACGAAAATGTTTAACTACCGCTTTGACCAAGGCGAACTTGATGGCCACTCTTTAGGAAATCTTATTTTGGTTGCGCTTGCTCGCGAACTAGGTTCTTTTGAAGCAGCCGTTGCGCAAGCAAGTCGCTTATTAAATATTCGAGGTCGCGTGCTGCCTGCTACAGAATCAAGTGTCGTTCTCTGCGCCGAAACAAAGAACGGACTGGTGCGAGGTCAAGTTGAGATCGAACACACCACAGGAATAAAAAAAGTCTTTTTGGATCCCGATGATGCGTTGCCCCTTGCGGGTGTGGTCGAAGCCATCCTCGATGCCGATCACATCATTTATGCGCCCGGCAGTCTGTTTACTTCCCTAATCCCTGTTTTCATTATTCCCGAAATTGCCCACGCACTCAAGATCACGGATGCTGATATCACCATGATTATGAATCTTGTGAACCATGGACCTGACACTGCTGGCATGACAGGTGATCAACATATTGAAAAGGTATTAGAACATAACGGCCGCGTTGACCGTGTTATTTGTGATGCAGATTCATTGAAAGTGAGCCATCCCATTGAAGGTATGGAGATTGTGACAGTAACAATCAGCGACGGAAGCGATAAGCACGACGAGAACCTTTTACGCGCATTGCTTGTGGATCTTCTATCCCTTTAAATCGAACTAATCGCGTTGGAGTGCCAAAGACTCACCACATGAGCGTCAAACACCGATACGCTTGTCCGGGAAAAGTGTTTTGTCGAATGAGCCTCATGAGATGAGTCTTTGCCGCTCCAACGCAGAGAGGTGCTTTTCCTTTTGAGGCGTGCCGAGAAGCTAAGATCTTTTCACCATATATATAAATACCGTGAAAGGTGATGGCATGAGTCTTCGTGTAGGAATTAATGGATTTGGACGAATCGGTCGCAGTTTTACGCGAGCATTATTGGCGCGAGGCCTTATGGATGATGTGACGCTTGCTGCAATTAATGACCCCTTTGGCGACTCGGAGATAATGGCATTTCTTTTGAAGCATGACAGTGTAAGTGGCATGCTTGAACACCGTATTACAGCAACTGGCTCGGGGCTTGATGTTGACGGATTTTCGATCACAAAGTTTGAAGAAAAAGATCCTGCAGCAATCGACTGGAAAGCAGCGGGAGTCGATGTTGTTATTGAATCGACGGGTTTGTTTACATCTCGTGAAGCTGCTGCAGCTCACCTTGCGGGTGGAGCGAAGAAGGTCATTATTTCTGCACCCAGTCCTGACGCGGACGCAACTATTTGTATGGGTGTGAACGACGAGGTCTACTCTCGCAAAGATCACGATGTCATCTCTAATGCATCGTGCACAACAAACTGTCTAGCTCCGCTGGCAAAAGTTCTTGATGAGTCACTAGGAATTCAATCTGGTTTCATGACAACCGTCCATGCGTACACATCAGATCAGCAACTCCAGGATATGGCAGCGCCTAGTCGAAAAGGAAAAGCAGATGTTCGTCGTATGCGAGCTGCGAACCTTTCAATTATCCCAAGCTCAACTGGAGCTGCCAAAGCAATAGGAATGGTTCTTCCCCAACTGGCAGGCAAACTCGATGGATTTGCTCTTCGCGTGCCAACCCCAGTGGGTTCTATTACCGACCTCACTGTTCAAGTCGACAAATCAGCTTCCGTTGAAGAGGTCAATGCGCTCTTCGAAAAAGCGTCGAATGATAAAAGCTATCGTGGTGTTTTGGAATATACCGCAGAAGAATTAGTGTCGAGCGATATTGTCGGAAATCCATCTTCGTGTATCTACTCGAGCCCTGACACAATGGCGACGGGCAATAGTGTCAAGGTTCTAGGATGGTACGACAACGAATGGGGTTACTCAAACCGACTTGTTGACCTAGCAATGTTCCTTGAAGAGTGTGGCCTGTAATCGATGACTGTTTCTCTTCCGCGTTTAGTTGACGCAGAAATTCATGCAGGCGATGTTGTTTTTGTTCGCATCGATTGCAATGTGCCGCTTTCTTCCGAGGGTGCAATTACTGACGCTTTCCGTCTTGAAGCAGTCACGCCGACCTTCGAGTTATTAAAAGCGCGTGGTGCCCGTGTTGTAATAGCTGGAGCATTGGGTCGGCCAAAAGGCAAACGTGATGAATCATTAACTACGCAATGTATTGCTCAGTATTTTACTGGTCGAGTTTTTGATACATGCACGTACGTCGATGAAGCCTTCGGTGGAACGGTCGCCGCAGCCATCGCAGCGTGTACGCCTGGTAATGCTGTCATGCTTGAGAATCTACGATTCTGGCCGGAAGAAGAATCCAATGACGACGGCTTCGCTCAGTCGCTGGCTTCTCTAGCTGTTGTCTACGTCAACGATGCCTTTGGTCAATGTCACCGTACTCAGGCGTCGATCGTTGCTATCACTAAGTATCTTCCATCGTATGCAGGCATCTGTCTTCA
>CALMUU010000043.1 GCA_937872965.1 uncultured Actinomycetes bacterium | reverse complement strand
CTTGAAAAACAAATCGTCGACCATGGTTACACATCAATCGAATTGAATACCACGATCAATCAAGTGGCAGCTCAGAAACTATATGAAAATACTGGTTATCAAGAAATTCGTCGCGAAACTGAAGGTTGGCCGATGGAGCTCATCATCTATCGTAAAGAGTTGAGTAGTTAGATATTAAATTGCAGTTGCAAAGGCAATGTTGCCGTCAGAAACAACATGCATCGGGGCAAAAGCGATTTCTACACCCGGTGTGACTTCTTTTATTCGCGTAATGCGGGTTAATGAAATAGGTATATTCGCCTGTTCTCCCCATTTACCTTCAGTTTCAATAAATAAACTGAGCGGCGGTTTTGCCCACAACGATCGAGAACCGTGCTGCATTACCCCAGCGCAATATATCGTTTTCAGATTGCGTGCTGAGAGAAGAACGGGAACATTCGAGCGAGCAAGAACTTCCGCTTTTGCATAATTTCCTGAAAAATTAATCGGCGTACCGTCTGCGTGAGCGATAGCTACTTCAACGTCTTCGCCATCTGGCGCTGTACTCCCCATGACTTGATCAAAGCGTATAGCGGATGGAGGAATATCGTTTTCAGCAAGAGTAAAAAGCTTTTTTTGTCTGTCGCGACCTCGATGATACTGAAGTGTCCATTGAATTCCTTCCAACGGATCGCTTTGAAATTCAACAATCGGAATGTGGTCTGGATCGAAACGATTTAATCCGCGAATCATTTCATAGAGATCAATTAGCTCAGATGGAGAACCATATCCCACAGGCCAACATGGATGGTCTCCATGGTGCGCAAGTAATGCTGGAGTGCTGTCGTAAGAAATCTGATGTAGAGAATATTGATTGCGGTACCCAAGGATGGGTTTCCTTCGATCAAACGAATGTATGAGGCCTGACGACCCAACATAATACTGACCTTCGTTTACGGGATCAGCAAACATAAACCGATTAATCCCATCAACTAATTCCCATAGGCTGAAATCAACGCCAATTGCGAAAAGGTGAGGGTCATATCCGTAGGCTTTGGGGAACAACTCGTAATGTTGTTTGTGTTCATTCCTCTGAAATATTTGCCATTCTTCGCGTGTAAAGACAAAATCATTGCCGTAATCCTCGGGAAGAACTGTAACTGTTGTGAATAAATCAGAAGGTCCCGCATATTCCAGGCGATGTTCGCTTCTGTATAAGAAGCCAGAGGGTGAATCATAAGCTTCATCTACTTCTGCAAAGCGACTGGGGACAAAAAAACCTTTACTTTCGAAATATCCACCAATTTCTAACTTCGGTTTTTGCGGAGGATTATTTACATAATGATCACGCGATGATGTAGGAATACGAATGATCGGCATAAGTTTCAACATCCTTGTCTCTGTAGCTCATTGATTTTACCACTAGGATCATGACGGTGAAGGGCCGGATACTTACTATTCCCAACGTGCTCACAATAGCTCGTCTCCTATTTCTTGTACCCTTTGTTTTCATCACTTTAGATAGCCCTTTTACCGGTGCCATTATCGCTGCCATATTAGGGTTTACAGATTTTCTTGACGGCTGGATTGCGCGACGATTCCATCAGGAATCAGAACTAGGGAGAATCCTTGACCCAATATCTGATCGTGCTCTTTTTCTAGTGTCTTTTATCGTCTTTATGGCAACAGGTACGATACCGATAATTTACGTTGCAATTATCGGACTACGTGAGTTTCTTATTGCGCTTGGTACGATTGCAGTTGTCGTAAACAAACGTGTCCGCCTCGATGTTACGCAATGGGGGAAAAGGTCAGCGTTCGCAGCTATGGCAGCGACACCGAGCTGGGTGATGGTTCACGAAACATTTGGAAACGTTCGATTTACATGGCTCCTTTTCGCGTGGATATGCACGATCTTTGCAGTTCCTGCAGGGTATTACTCACTAATTGAGTATTTGCGAGATTATCGTCGCGCATAAATATTGATAATTTACCTGCTCACACTCCTCTAGTTTCCGTTATGTGCAGATCTCTAATAGACTTAATCGATTACGACGTCGGGAGAAGTGTGTATGTCTACTGATAACGACTCATCAGCATTGGACGAAGATCGTACCGAGCAAGTCGATACACTCGATCTGCTCGTCGAAAAAACCAAAGAGTCGCCGGGTGACGGAACGCTGTGGTGCGTCGAAATGGTTCGTGGCCCAATGGTGGGTGAGCGAGTTTTCTTAAAGGAAGGTAAACTTTCTTTTGGACGCGGCCCGGAATGCGATGTTTTTCTTGACGACATCACGGTTTCCCGACATCATTGCGACATCTCTCTTGTAAATGATGTTGTAATTGTCCATGACAACGGATCAACGAATGGAACATATGTTGATTCTCAAGCGATCGATAATAAACAATTGGATGCAGGTGACGTCATCCAAATTGGTCGTTATGTATTTTTGTTAACGCGAAGGAGCGCTCCATGACATTTTCCATAGGTGATGTTCTTGAACAATTATCTGAGGACTTTCCTGACATCACGGTGAGTAAAATACGATTTCTTGAAAGCCAGGGTTTGATTGCGCCGATGCGTACAGCATCGGGCTTTCGAATGTTCAGCGACACTGACATTACAAAACTCAAGTGGATTTTGCTTCATCAACGTGATCGCTTTTTGCCGTTGAAAGTTATTAAAGAATACCTATCCTCGATTTCTGACGATGCCTTTGCGAACGGAAATATGCCAGCATTTGATTTTGAAACCAGTGGTACCCTTCAATTAGAGGGAAATGAACCGACGATTGACCTTAGTGCCGCGCGAGATCGAAGCCACTTGAGCTCGGTACCTCAAACGGACGACGAATTGGCGTCTGTGGCAAGTGTTTCTCAGTTGCATTCTGAAAATGTAGCAACTTCAGCTTCGGATAGTGCTCCTAAGCCTTCATCAGTGCGAACCTCACTTCTTCAAGAAGCACCTCCTCGTGCACGAGCGACGGATTCACGCACGTCACGGCGACTTACGCGAGTTGCACCTTCTCCCAGCGCTTACGATTCCGTATTGTCTCATCTTGACATTGACGCTTTGAGCGGTTCGACTGATTCGATGACGCCGAAGAAAACAAAAGCGTCAAAGAAGCTATCTAAGAGTGATGTTGTAGTTACTCTGGAAACGATGACGATCGAAACAGGAATCAGCGGCCCAGTTTTGAAAGACTTAGTTAAGTACGGCGTTCTTGAAGCCACGGGTTCGGGCAACT
>CALMUU010000042.1 GCA_937872965.1 uncultured Actinomycetes bacterium | reverse complement strand
GCGGTCGCTCCTCTGTCGCTCCCTGTGATATTTATGTCGCAAAGCTGGCAAAGCCCGTCATTGCTCGATCAGGAGCCGAAGAAAATTTCTATTTCTCTCGCTGCAGATATCTCGGAATCGGAGCCATGAATAAGGTTTTCAGTGAAAAGGATGCCTAGATCACCACGAATGGTTCCTGGTTCCGCTGTGACAGGGTCAGTTGCACCTATCATTGTCCGCATCACCATCTGGGCATCACGGCCTTGAACTTCCATGACCACAACAGGACCGCTGCTCATAAAGTCCACTAATTCAGGATAAAAGCCTTTATCTTTGTGCTCTTCGTAGTGCTCGTCGAGTGTTTCTTTATCGAGCATGCGCATATCCATACGAGCGATCGTGAGGTTTTTCTTCTCGATGCGAGTAATGATTTCGCCGATAAGTTGGCGCTTAACTGCGTCGGGCTTCAAAATAATAAGTGTTGTATCTAGCATGGAAGTATTTTACGAGATGTCCGCTGCTTTTCCCGACTCCTATGTCATTCCGAGGCTCTGCCGAGGAATCTCCGCGCAGCGGACAACCTCGAACACCCGCTGCGCGGAGATCCTTCACTTCGTTCAGGATGACTTGTTGCGCTCAGGATGACTAATTAGCTTAGGATGAAGCCAGCGCCGAACGGACAGCACCCACAACATACAAACTACCGGTCACAATAATATGGTCATCATCAAGCGCAAGAGCTTTGGCATTTTCGATTGCGGCTAGAGGACCATTAACTTCTATTACTGTTTCAACGCCAGCGTCGCGCAAAGCCTGACTTAAAACTCCAACCTCCATTGCACGTGCAGTATCTGCAGCCGTAGCAATCACGATGTCGTCGTTATCAATGCCGAGAGCGTTGATCATTGCCGTGGCATCTTTTTCTTCTGTTAAACCAAACACATAAATTCTACGAGCACGTTCAAACTCTTCTTCCAAAGCAGTTGCGAGAGCTTGAGCACCTGCAACATTATGTGCACCATCAATGAGTACGAGGGGTTCGCGTTCCAAAATTTCCATACGTCCAGGAGAACGAGCATTATTAAATCCTTCAATAACGACTTCTTCGCCGAGCGCAGCATCGATAAAGGACTCTGCCGCAACGAGCGCAAGCATTGCGTTGCTCGCTTGGTGAGCACCAAAAAGAGGAAGGAATACGTCTCGATATGTGGCATACGGTGTGCGCATGCTCATCAATCGTCCTCCTACTGCTTGTTCGTTGGAAAGAATCTCGAAATCTTGACCAACCACGAGCGCAGTTGCATTAACTTTGTGCGCAGCCTCCAGGAAAATGGACACAATATTTTCGTCGGTTTCACCAATGACAACGCGATTATCAGGTTTAATGATTCCACTCTTTTCCGTGGCAATTTTCTCTCGCGTATTTCCTAAATAGGCCATGTGATCAAGTTCCACATTGGTAATCACTGCTACTTCAGTGGCACACACATTTGTGGCGTCATACAACCCACCCATGCCGACTTCTATCACACCCACATCGACTGCTTCGTGACTCATTATTTCATATGCCGCAGCCACAAAGATTTCAAAATAGGAAGGTGGATCTTTTGCGATAACATCAACCGAATTTTCAATATCACGTATAGATGTGAGCGCATGCTCAAGAAGTGAACTGTCAACAGGTTTGCCGTCAAGACAGATACGTTCATTCATGTACGAAAGATGTGGTGAAGAAATGGCACCTACATAGAGACCCTTTGTACGCAACAAGGATTCTGTAATCCTGGTTGTTGATGTCTTACCATTAGTTCCTGTGATGTGAATTGCTTTGACATGCTCTTGAGGGTCGCCCATGTATTTACATAAGAGTTGCATGCGCTCCAATGTGGGCATGGTTGCACGTTTAGAAAGCTTGCCTGTTTCAAAATTAATATGAGCATCAAGCCATTGCTCGAGTTGAGGCGAAATCATTCTTTTGTCGCAAATTCCGTACAGGAAACGTCGAAGAACACATCGGTATCGATATCTTCAATCGATTCTCTCGTGAACGTAGGATCAGTGATGTTGCAGGAATCTCGAATGTCATCGAGCGCGACCAACCAGACGCCTTTGTGCCACCCACCTCTCATTACTGTTTTAACAACTTCAGTTTTCATACTGGTTTTTGCCTCTGACTTATACCCACGCATTTGCCCTACAGCAGCAACAACAGTTGCATAAATATCGTGGTCAGCATCAAAGGGCAATTCGTTTTGTGTCGGCCAAGCAGAAGTATGAACTGAACCTTTTTGCCACCATGACCAAACTTCTTCTGTAACAAACGGCATGATCGGAGCAAACAAACGCTGGAACACAGAAAGCGCGATACGCAGTGTTGTTTGTGCGCTGAGTTGACCTTGTTCTCCTTGACTTCCATACGCACGACTCTTTACGATTTCGAGATAGTTGTCGCAAAAATCCCAGAAGCGAGTTTCTGCAATCTGCAATGATCGCGCATAATCATATTGAGCAAAGGCTTCTCCGCAGGCAATCGCATCTTTTTTTAACATTGAGAGAAATGATAGATCCAACTCATTGGTTACGTTGTTCGTATCAATATCGGAAACATCGGATGCCACAGTGAGAACAAACTTGCTGGCATTTAATAATTTCGTAGAAAGCCGACGACCTATCTTCATGATGCCTTCATCGAAAGCTGTGTCGACCCCGGGTCGACCGTTGGCGGCCCAGTAGCGAACTGCATCAGATCCATACTGTTCAAGTAATCCCATTGGGGTAACGACATTACCCTTGGACTTACTCATTTTTTTGCGGTCAGGATCAAGAATCCACCCAGAAATTAATGTGTTCGTAAACGGAACATCATTGTTTTCGTAATGCGCGCGCACCACTGTGGAAAATAGCCACGTACGAATAATTTCGTGTGCTTGGGGACGAAGATCCATAGGGAAAACCTTGTTAAAGAGTTCATCATCTTCACTCCAGCCTCCAGCAATCTGAGGCGTCAACGATGAGGTCGCCCATGTGTCAAAAATATCAGGGTCTCCGACAAAACCGCCTGGTTGGTTGCGTTGATCTTCTGTGTAGCCCGGCGGCACATGGCTCGAAGGATCAACAGGTAGTTGAGAATCATCCGGTTGCAATACACGCGAGTGATCAACTTCACCGCTCTCATCCAATGCAAACCACACAGGAATGGGAACACCAAAATAACGCTGTCGTGATATCAACCAATCACCATTAAGTCCATCTATCCAGTTATCGAAACGCGATTCCATAAACTTAGGATGCCATTGCATCTCGGCACCACGAGCTTTAAGAGCTTCTCGAAGTTGTGCATCACGTCCACCATTTCGTATGTACCACTGACGAGAGGCCACAACTTCTAGAGGACGATCGCCCTTCTCATAAAACTTTACGGGTCGCATAATCTCGCGCGGTTCTTCGAGCAATGCACCACTTTCGCGCATCAATTCTTCCATCACCTTTTTTGCTTGATTGGGAAACAACCCTTCGATCTTGGCATATGCTGCATCAGCTGCTTTCGCGTCGATTGCACCCCAATCAGCAGTTGAACTGGGCAAAGGCAAAATACGTCCGTCGCGACCAATAATTGCGCGCACGGGCAGATCGAGTTCACGCCACATCTGAACGTCACTGATATCGCCCCATGTAGAAATCATTACAACACCCGACCCCTTTTCGGGGTCAGCAATCTCGTGAGGGTAAATCTCTAAGGGAACTCCAAAGACGGGAGTGAGCACTTTTTTCCCAATCAAGTGAGTAAATCGTTCGTCCTTAGGATTAACTGCGATACCCACATCAGCCGCTATGAGTTCGGGGCGTGTCGTCTCAACGACCAGGTATTCATTGGATGCCTTACCCGTGACTTCGTCGAGAAAAGGGAATGCAAGCTTGTAAAATTTTCCACCTTTTTCGCGATCTTCAATTTCTGCTTGAGCTACAGCAGTTTTGAAATCAACATCCCACAACGTGGGTGCATCAGATTTGTAGGCCTCTCCGCGATCAATCATTTTCAAAAAGGCACGCTGCGAAATTTTCTGTGCTGTTTTCCCGACCGTTGTGTACGTCATCGACCAATCGACTGACAAACCAAGATGACGCCAGAGTTCTTCGAATTTCTGTTCATCAATTTCTACAAGCTCTCCGCATAACTCAATAAAATTTCGTCGTGAAATGGGATGCGGCGGATCAAAAGGATCGTCGGGAGCGACAAAATCTGGATCATATTCAACAGTAGGGTCACAGATCACACCAAAATAATTTTGTACCCGTCGTTCTGTAGGAAGGCCATTGTCATCCCAGCCCATGGGGTAGAAAGGGTGCTTTCCTGCCATGCGCTGATAACGCACAATTGTATCGGTATGGGTATAGCTAAAAACATGGCCCAAATGCAGCGAGCCGGAAACAGTTGGAGGCGGAGTATCGACCGAAAAGATTTGTTCACGCGTATGGTTTCGATCGAAGGCGTAAATATTGGAATCTTTCCATATTTGTGACCATTTATCTTCGAGACCATCTGCTGAGACTTTTTCGGGAATATGCGATGTCATAAGTGGGAGCATTCTAGGCGAAGCCTATGGATCCATTCCCATATTATTGTCGAAAATCATATTCATCACCCTTTGATTTTCTCGACGCATCGTGTCATGTACGATATCGTTGCCTACAAGAGTCACCTTTGCTTCCTCGAGGCTCAAGAATCGTCCTTCATCATGTTCATCCGAAAGAATTACACCCGGGATACTCTCAAGGTCAAATCTAAGCACCACCCTCAATGCAGTACGCGTCGGATGAACCAGTACTTCTCCTGAAGGAAATACAGGTAAAACGATCCCTGTTTCTTCAACGACTTCTCGACGCAATGCATCTACTACCGATTCCCCTTGTTCTTCGTCTATTTCATCATCAACACCACCGCCGGGAAATTCCCACATACCTGGATAAGAATCGTGAGGAGATCGACGAACAAGTAGTACTTTGTTTTCAGAATAGATGACAGCAGAAACAACGAGACGCTTTCTACCCAAACGCGCCATCGTACTGCGATAAGTATCGTGGGCATCATTCCAATATGCCTCATCTAAATGTGTCACATCACAATGTTACGCGCTACCCTGCACCTACAAATGTGTATCCCGTTGAAACACCACCGCCAAAGTACGAGGTGTTAAAGGTAAAGACTCCTCCATCTCGAGCAAAAAGCCAGTAACCATTACCTTCTGGTGCTACTTTCATGCCCATAATGGGTTGATTCAATCGAATCGACCCCGTCGAACCATAAAACTGTGCATCACCAAACGAAAAAATCCCACCATCAGAAGCTACCAACCAATAACCACGTCCGCTTATCGTGGAGCTCATTCCCACAATGGGTTGATTCAAACGAATCGACCCCGTCGAACCATAAAACTGAGCATCACCAAACGAAAAAATCCCACCATCAGAAGCTACCAACCAATAACCATTACCCGAAGCCGTCGAAGCCATTCCCACAATAGGTTGATTCAAACGAATCGACCCCGTCGAACCATAAAACTGAGCATCACCAAACG
>CALMUU010000041.1 GCA_937872965.1 uncultured Actinomycetes bacterium | reverse complement strand
AGACTCGATACAACTGAACAAACTGCTGCGACTTCGTTACTTCTGGGGAGGGTCCGACCTTGGAAAAGATTAAGCCTTTGTAGGCTCTCCTTTTTCTTTTCCAAGATCAGACCCTAAGTGCTCGTCGTCGTGCTCTCCCGAGCTGTGAACAATATATGCTGCAAGGGCTGTTGCAAGTGGAACGGAAACGATTAAGCCAACACTTCCTATCAATGCTCCTAAAATTTGCACGGCAACGGATTCAGAGTTCGCTATCCATTGAAGCTGTTGACGCGAAACAACAAAAAGGACCATCACTGCAAGCGATGTCCCAACATAAGCAAGTGCAAGGGTATTCACCACTGATGCTACGTGATCTCGACCGATACGTAATGCTGATGTCCAAAGTTGTCTAAATTTATAATCAGGACGCGCATTATGCATTTCTGATACAGCAGAAACTTGAGTCACTGTCATATCATCCAGAGCACCCAGTGATGCCAAAATTACTCCCGCTATTAACAATCCTCTCAGATCCACCTGTGAGCCAGCGGCAGCGAGATAACTCGCTTCTTCTGAAACGAAGCCCGTGAAACGCCCAATAGCAAAAAACAGTTGAGCTAGAAGTGCAATGCTTAATACAGAACCTATTGAAGACAGAAATGCAACATGCGTGGAGTGATTAATCCCATGAGCCAAATAAAGTGCCGCGGCGGCTACTGCTGTACCGCCCGCCAATGCAACGACAGTTCCGTTCTCACCAACTACCAGTGCAGGTAAAATGTAAGCGATAATGATCGCCAAACTCACCAGTAATCCCGCAACTGCGAGTATGCCTCGCCACGCGCCAAAGATAATTACAGCTACAAGAAAAACGACAAAAATCATTATCAACACCACTCGACGATCTTGATCTGCATAGGCATACCTATAACGAGAATCAATACCCTCATTATTGCGATACGACAAAGCAACCTTATCGCCGACTTCGAGTTCAGGATTGTATGTATTTTTTGTATCGAAAGATTGTTCTACGCAATATCGCAATTTTTTTGTTTGGTCTTCACGAAAAGGTTGATTCTTTTCACATGGTTTGCCTTCCGAGCTGAGAATCGTTTTACTCTGGACATCAAATAATACATAACGGCATTGCAATTGATCTTTTTTGTCTTCGTTATACTGGCCGTCACATGCGCGTATTTCATTGTGATCAACTTTTGCGCCATATTGCGCTTCTGCAAAATCGATCGATTGACGAAGTGCTGCCCCTGCTTTTTTCACCGACGATGCTGAGGGCCAGGTCAATACGATTCCTATAGCCATGAGCACGAGAACACATATGACGCTGGAAACTAATATTTTCTGATGGCGTTTTGAGATGGGAACATCCACATCAGAATGTGAATGTGAATGCGTGTGGGAATGAAGAGGAAGCTCGGTACTCACGTGCGGGTTGAAGTTGGTAATTCTTCTTGCGAGTCCATGTCTACATCAATAGCGCTATGCGAGGCAGCATCAATATTTGCTTCATGAAGTGCTCGATAAACTTCTTCACGGTGAACAGTGACATCGCGGGGAGCTGTAATACCAATACGAACTTGATCTCCACGAACTTCAAGCACAGTGACCACGACGTCATCACCAATTATGATGCTTTGATTCGCGCGACGTGTAAGTACGAGCATTAATAATCCTTTCAAATCAAGATACGGACGTCCTTGTTAACAAGTGATCTTAATAATAGGCGCTGGCCAACACAAAAGCATGTCACTGTGCGTTCACATTTTTCTTCTACTGTTACTTTATGCATAAAGCGGGACCCATCCCGTATGGGGAGAATTCGGAAGTACTGCCTGCATCGCGCTTCGCGTGTGGCGATTCACAACAATAACTGAATGAAGGTGAGCTTTTGCATCTTCAAAGTGGTTATCCAGTTTCACAACAGAGAGTGCGAATGCATCCGCAGGAGAATGAACTCCTAATCGCGAAGCAACTGCGTCGTCGACATCAAGGATAAGGTCATGTCGAACATTGCGAGGAGGAACCATCACAAAGTGCGGTCCTGCGGATCGAAAGAGCCACAGACCGCGTGGCAACTGTTCAAGTTGCATTGCACGAATCCATGCGAATCCAGGAATCCCTCGCGGAAAGCGAACGAGTCCTGGCGTAATTTCAGTTGAATCAAGAATGACCATATATACCTCATCAGATATATCGGTCGTACTGACTCTTGGTGTGAACAGTTATTTCCAAAAATACTAGCGATGTGCAGATTGACCATGCATTAGATTGACTCATGCGCATCATTCGCGTTCTGCGGTATGACCGGCTCACTACGCGCTAGGAGTCAGGATTCCGCTACGATTACTCACACCAATTTTCGAGCCTTGTTTGACTTAAAACGGGATTCGATTACGGTTGGGCCGATAGCTCAGTTGGTAGAGCACCGGACTTTTAATCCGTTGGTCGTGGGTTCGATCCCCACTCGGCCTACCCAATCAATGCACAGGAAGTGTTAAATCATCAACTGCTAGCGGCCGTCTAAAACCGGAACCTGCAGTGCAATATCTCTTCCGGATCGAGCTAAAACGGTTGCAAGAAGTTTCTGCGTATTCCCGTCAAGATCATTCTTTTGAGGAAATACGATTGCAAAACCATCATATAATTTCTTAACAATTTCCGTGCCTTGGGCATCGACGTAAAACGTCGCTGTCCGTCCACGATCCTCACGGTCGACCGCGGTCAATCCCAAAGTTTCTAACTTCGAAAAATCAAGCTTATTCGCTGATGCAAACATCAAACCATCTTCGGTCGTTGTCACGCAACAATGATGTCCCAAAATAGCTGCGGCAAGAGGGCCGTCATCGTAGATCGAAAAGGGAATCCCTTCATGATACGTAATCTGGTCTTCGCTACGGGAAGTCAATAATTTCTTTGCTTGGTCGAGAAAGAGTTGAGGATCAGCAATTGCTTCATCGAGAAGGCGATGGATGCGATCAAGATCAAAAAAGAATTCGTCTCGGGTCATATCTGTTTCTTTATCCCGTCCACGAACCGTAATTTCACCCAACACAATCCACATACCCACGTCGGAACGCTCGCCTTCGCTCAAGGCATCGACGTCTAGCCAGGGACCGTTTGTGTGCAAGCGATCGGTAAAACGTTCTACCTCATCCATCTGCGCTTCAAGTTTGTGTGCGAGAACAGCGACCTTTTCCCTGGTTTCTTGTACGGCTAATAAACCTGCGGGATCAAGACCACGAACACTGCGACCTTCAAGCCCAAAAAGTTCATGCGCTTTGCCATACTTATCTAGATCGGCGACGATACCGTCAAAACGTGTTTGTGCCCCATTACCGGACGACCGTCCATTCCCGTCAGTATATTTAGACATAGTGCACCTCAAAGTCTCTTGTTCCTGAGATACTCGACCTTTCGTTCCCTTTTGTTGAACTCATTTTGAACGTGCGAGAGCATCCGAGACGTACGACCCCCGATCAAAGCACCTGCTTTTAAGTTATTTGTATGTATCTGCTAGATTGACATTCCTTGTAATTGAGACCGGAGGCTCGCCTCTGGATTCAGCTACAACTGGGCCCCCATCGTCTAGCGGCCTAGGACGCCGCCCTTTCACGGCGGTAACACGGGTTCAAATCCCGTTGGGGGT
>CALMUU010000040.1 GCA_937872965.1 uncultured Actinomycetes bacterium | reverse complement strand
AAGTTATCGATGGTTTATCGATCATGGTGTTGGACAAGTCTTAAGAGACATCTCGCCAATTGAAGATTTCTCAGGACAACTTCGTCTCGAACTTTCCGATCATGTTTTTGATCCACCGAAGTACACCGAAGATGAATGTCGTGAACGCGACATGACGTATGCGCGTCCGTTGTTCGTCACCGCGCGTTTCCTTAATGCAGGTACAGGTGAAATTAAAGAACAAACAGTGTTCATGGGTGATTTCCCAATGATGACTCCGCGTGGAACTTTTATCGTGAACGGAACAGAGCGTATTGTTGTTTCGCAGCTCGTTCGTTCTCCTGGTGTGTATTTTGGAATGCACGTTGATAAAACAAATCCAGACAACATTGTCTTCGATGCAAAGATCATTCCTAGTCGTGGTGCATGGCTTGAATTTGAAGTCGATAAGAAGGGTGTTGCGCACGTTCGTGTTGACCGCAAGCGTAAAACTCCTGTTACTACTTTCCTTAAGGCGCTTGGCTTTGGCGAAACCGACGAAGAGTTGGCAAACCTCTTTGTTGATCCCATCACCAAGCAACCTTATGAAGTGATCCTTAATACTTTGGCCAAAGACCATACAGAAACTCTCGATGAAGCATTCATCGATCTCTACAAGAAACTTCGTCCGGGTGAACCACCAACAGTGGAAGGTTCGAAGAATCTTATTGACGCTTTGTTTTTCAATTCAAAGCGTTACGACATGGCGCGTGTAGGACGTCACAAGGTTTCCAAAAAACTTGGTGACGAGTACCGTGCTCTTAATATTAAGAAGCTTGGGCTTGAAGAACCAGTTGCGGAACCTGCTGAAGGTTACGAGGAGTACACGCTGACTAAAGCCGACATTCTTGCGACTATTTCTTATCTCGTGCGTCTTCATGCAAATGAGATGCCTGCAGATCCTAAGCACCCTGGTTATTTTCCCGATGATATCGACCACTTCGGTAACCGTCGTGTTCGTTCCGTTGGCGAACTCATCATGAACCAAGTTCGTGTGGGTCTTTCTCGTATGGAACGTGTTGTCCGTGAGCGCATGACCACACAAGATTCTGAAGCGATCACTCCACAAACACTTATTAACATCCGACCTGTTGTTGCCGCGATCAAAGAGTTCTTTGGTTCGTCACAACTTTCACAGTTCATGGACCAGACCAACCCTATTTCGGGTTTGACACACAAGCGTCGTCTTTCTGCACTTGGACCTGGCGGACTTTCTCGTGAACGTGCAGGTTTCGAAGTTCGAGACGTTCACTCATCTCACTATGGCCGTATGTGCCCGATTGAAACTCCGGAAGGTCCCAACATTGGTCTGATTGGTTATCTTGCATCATTTGCTCGAATCAATTCCTTTGGTTTCATCGAATCTCCCTATCGTCGTGTAAAGAACGGTGTTATTACAAATCACATCGATTACCTCAGCGCAGACGATGAAGATCGTTACGTGATTGCTCAGGCAAACGCGGGCATCGGCGAAGGCAACAAGCTGATCGACGAGCGTGTGCTGGTGCGTGCCGGTCGTGGTGAAATCGCATATATTCCACCTGAAGAAGTGGAGTACATGGATGTTTCTCCTCGCCAGATGGTATCGATTGCTACAGCACTGATTCCTTTCCTTGAACACGATGATGCAAACCGTGCACTCATGGGTGCCAACATGCAACGTCAAGCTGTTCCACTCGTGCAAGCGGATGCTCCGATTGTGGGAACTGGTATTGAAGGTCGTTGTGCACAAGATGCCGGCGATGTTCTCTTGGCAGAAGATGACGGTAACGTTATTGATGTTTCGGGTTCTTTGATCAGTATTGATTATGCAACGGCTGGTCGTAAGACCCACCAGTTGTTTAAGTTCCGTCGTTCCAACCAAGGTACATGTATTAATCAAAAGCCGATTGTTGAAATCGGTCAGACTATTAAAAAGGGTCAAGTCTTAGCCGACGGTTCATCGACTGATCAGGGCGAATTGGCACTCGGTAAAAACCTGGTTGTTGCATTCATGATTTGGAATGGTTGTAACTTTGAGGACGCGATTGTTCTTAATGAGCGACTTGTTCGTGATGATGTTCTTACATCTATCCACATTGATGAGCATGAAATCGATGCTCGTGATACGAAGCTTGGTTCAGAAGAAATCACCCGTGATATCCCTAACCTGGCTGATGACGTTATGCGTGACCTCGACGAACGTGGAATTGTCCGCGTCGGCGCGGAAGTAACTGCTGGCGACATTCTTGTTGGAAAAGTGACGCCTAAGGGTGAAACTGAACTTACTCCTGAAGAACGATTGCTCCGCGCAATCTTTGGTGAAAAGGCTCGTGAAGTGCGAGATACATCATTGAAGGTTCCTCACGGTGAAACTGGAAAAGTTATTGATGTTAAAGTCTTTAGCCGCGAAAACGGTGATGAACTTCCTCCGGGTGTTAATCAACTCGTACGTGTGTATGTTGCACAACGTCGAAAGATTCAAGTTGGCGATAAGCTTGCTGGACGTCACGGTAATAAAGGTATCATCGCAAAGATTCTTCCTGAAGGCGACATGCCTTTCTTGGCAGACGGAACATCTGTTGACATCGTGTTGAACCCACTTGGTGTTCCTTCTCGAATGAACATCGGTCAGGTGCTTGAATGTCACCTTGGTTACGTTGCATTGCACGGTTGGGCAGAAACGAGAGCGCGAGAGAAGCACTTACGTAAGACTCGTCCAAATGCAAACCCTGCAACCTATGTTTCAACTCCCGTTTTCGACGGTGCGCACTGGGATGACGAAGATTCAGCAAGAGGTGAACTTACTATCAAGAAGTTGTACGACAGTATGCGACCTGATGGTCAACATGGTGAACATCTTGTTGGCCCCGATGGTAAAGCATGGCTGTATGACGGTCGCACAGGTGAACGATTTGATAACCCTACGTCCGTTGGTGTGATGTATGTTTTGAAGTTGAGCCACATGGTTGACGACAAGATTCACGCACGATCAACGGGTCCTTACTCCATGATTACTCAACAACCACTCGGTGGTAAAGCACAGTTTGGTGGACAGCGTTTTGGAGAAATGGAAGTATGGGCGCTTGAAGCGTACGGTGCTGCATATGCTCTGCAAGAAATTCTTACTATTAAATCTGACGATGTTCTCGGACGCGTAAAAGTGTACGAAGCAATCGTCAAGGGTGAGAACATTCCTGAGCCTGGTATTCCTGAGAGCTTTAAGGTTCTCATTAAGGAAATGCAGTCGCTATGTCTCGATGTCAAAGTCTTGAATGGTGAAGGTGCTGAAATTCGCGTTGGTGATACCGACGAGGAAGCGTACCGCGCACAAGAAATTTTGG
>CALMUU010000039.1 GCA_937872965.1 uncultured Actinomycetes bacterium | reverse complement strand
CTCGAGACTACTGAACGAACTGCTGCTGCTTCGCTGCTTATGGGGAGGGTCCGACCTTGAAAAGGATTGTAACCCTTGTAGGTTACCCTTCCTTACTTTTCAAGATCAGACCCTAAAGGTCATCTAGAAAGACAACGCAGCGAGAACGAAATTCTCCGGAAGTATCTTGGGGGTATATCGCAATTAGTTCACGAGGAACAGAACCCGATACCATCACAAATTCGCTTGTGCTTTCATCAAACACTTTTTGCTGGACATCATTTAACGCGAGAGTTTTTCCATGAGATACGGCCAGAGTTTGCATATCGTCCAGCTCGACAAAAGCGAGATGTGAAAGCGCCTGCGCAGGTGTAATCATTAGAGAAAAGGGATCATCCAGCTCCTTCAATCTCTCCAGACTGACGCATTGATCTTGGGAAACATATCCATTTCGTGTGCGTCGCAACTCGTCGAGGTGAGCATACCCACCCAGAGCAGCAGCAATATCTTCAGCCAACGTTCGAATGTACGTCCCTGCATGACAGACCACACGGATACGTGCATGAGGAGCTACACCCTCCAACGCTGGCACAAAGTCTTCTACCTCAATAGATTCAATCACCGTCTCGCGAGGCTCACGTTCAATAACGATTCCTTCGCGCTCATATTCGTAAAGTTTCTTACCCCCAATTTTGACTGCACTCACCATGGGAGGAATTTGTGAAATAGTTCCAATAAATTTGCTTACGGCCACATCAAGTTCTTCGCGGGTTAACGAATTCATATCGCAGGTGTCGACTATTTCTCCCTGCACGTCACCCGACGATGTCTTGATTCCAAACACAACATGAGCCACATATTCTTTGACGCCGGCCTGCACGTAATCAAGCAAACGCGTACTGGGACCACACCCAACGACAAGAACGCCGGTAGCCATTGGGTCAAGCGTTCCTGAGTGCCCAACTTTTTTCATATTGAGGATTCGACGCAGCCGCGAGACGACATCATGACTTGTCATTCCTTCAGGTTTATCAATACAAAAGAATCCGGTCGACACTATGCACTCGCTTATTGTGCGATCTTCGCACGTTGAGCAGCAACATCATCTCGTACGATGCGAATAATTTCTTGAGGTGAGTCGGTAGAAGAAAAGCCTGCAGCATAACGGTGTCCTCCCCCGCCTCTCACTTGCGCGATCTCACACACATCAATAGTTCCGAGTGAACGCAGAGACACGCGATAATCGCCAGGTTCTAATTCTTTTACGACACACGCAACATCGCATTCACGAGCTCGTCGCACATATTCAATCAGGCCTTCGATCTCGTCGTAGGCTACACCGTGTCGATTTTGCATCTCAATTGTTGCAACTGCGCTGACAACACAAGATTCGCGATCATTTTCCATCTCAGTTAAGGCTTCGCCAGCTAGTTTCAAGAAAGCAAATGGGTCTTCCTCTGTGAGTGCACGTGACATTTCGGCGATCGGTAAATCAAACTCGGCAAGTCGTTTTGCTTGTTCAAAAACTTCTGGTGTTGTCGAAGAAAATTGAAAGCGTCCTGTATCGGTTAACAGCGCAACATACATACATTGTGCAGCATCACGGGTAAGTTCTATCCCACAAGCATCAAAGATCGCCAGCACCACCGAACCAGAGCTGGCAGCTTCAGTGTTGATCACATTAATTGTTCCAAACCGTTCGTTAGAAAGATGGTGGTCGACATTAATAAATACATCGGCAGCATCAAGAAGAGGTTCGAGACCCGTCAGACGTGTGCGCGACCCGCAATCAAATGTCATCGCGACATCAAAGATCTCTCCGCTACTCAAGACGTCAGAGGATTCGCAGAGCAACTCTGTACCTGGCAAAGTCTTCGCCAACGATTCAGGAATAACAAAAGGATCGGGAAAAGTTGCGACAACTTTCTTACCCTGCGATATCAAACCATGAGCCATCGCCAAGGTCGACCCAAGAGCGTCACCATCAGGATGAATATGACAGGTCAAGAGAAAAGTCTGTGCTGAATGAATGACTTGAACCACTTCGGAGATATCGCGCTCGAGGGAAGGCTGCATAATATCTATTCGTCGTCAAATGCGCTATCGGCACGCAGACTGAGAGAGCCATCGCGGTCGTGTACTTCTTTAATGAGGGATTCAATGTGGAAACCCACTTCAATAGATGGATCTCCCATGAAATGAAGATCGGGCAAAAACTTCATTCGGATAGAAGCCGACATGGCTCGCTTGATTCGACCTTTATGTTTTTCTAGTGCAACAAGCGCTCTTTGTTTTTTCTCTTCGTCGCCCAATGTAGAGATAAAAACCTTGGCATGGCGCAAATCTGCACTCACATCACAACCCGTAATTGTTACCAGCTCAAGATCATCATCGTCAATGAGTTCGATCTCTTCCGCGATTACTTCTTGGACAAGGTGATTGACGCGCGCAATCCTCGAATATGATTTATGGGGCATAGAGCTATTCTAAACGCAGGTACGTCGTAGCGACTACTTGTCCTTGCGAAGGAGGACTCGTCCCACCGCTTGTCTCATCTGTTTTTTTATAGAAACCAGGTCATCGAAATCGTTGAAGAACGCTTGTTTTTGTTCAGCAATACTCTGAGAAGACGAAGAACTATTCACGACATAAAAAGCAAAACTCTCGGCAATATCCTCTTCAGGAGATGTCGTCGCGTATTCACTGACATATGTCTTTTTATTTCGCTCATAGTCGATGTCGCCACTCTTACTTTGAGCAATTAAGTCTGCTGACCAAAATCGACTGACGTAAGAGCCCATAATACTTGTACTGGGAAAGCAGCCATCTTCTGAAACATAACCGCCACAACCTTCATCGCCTTGCTGGTCAATATTAAGAGTGATGATGTGAGTCAATTCATGGACAATAGTAAGAGTCTGTTCCTTGCTTGAACTCATAGCATGTTGCGCGGAATTGATAGCGATTTCGAATTTTCCATCTCCGTTATCATCAGAGACATAGGCAAGGGTGTCGTCCTTGGTATTGTCGAAAACCTGAAATGTATCGATATAGGTGTTCGTAAGATCATTGGGAGAAATATTCTTAATTTGATTCCAAATGTCTTGATCTTTTTCGTCTTCTTGTCCCCCCGCAAAGGAAATCTTTTCACCCGTGCTAACAGAATATTCTGCACGTACGTTTTTGTCTTCTCTGTCGTCAGCGGGTTGATCATCTGAGCTGTCTGATGGTTGATTCTCCGCATACTCGTCCATGTATGCCTTGAACTCTTTATCAATGAGCGCACTAATCTTCTCGCACTCAATCTCATCTTCACATTCGAAGTAACAAACCTTGCGTGCACTGTCGTATTCTTCATACGACGAGCAGTCGTCTTTCGAATTAACCTCTGTTTCATAAACACTTACTTTTTTCTCACCATCGCTCGTGAGCAAGAAATACGCACCCGTGCAACCAATGACGAAGAAAACAATTACGAGAGTCGTTATTATGCGGCGTTTCATCCCGTGAGTTTACTCATTAATGATGACAAGTTTTTCGACTGTCATTTCATGAACGGTATACGCCGGACCCTCTTTTGTATTGCCGGAGTCACGGATACCGCCATAGGGCATATTGTCTGCTCGATAGGTCGGTGTTTCATTAATGAGAACTCCCCCAAAATCGAGACGATGTGCAGCTGTTAATGCACGCGAAATGTCTTTCGTAAAGATGGCAGCTTGCAGGCCGTAGTCAGAATCATTTGCGCGAGTAATGGCATCATCAAAATTCTCGAAGCTCATGACGCTCACCACGGGACCAAAAACTTCTTTTCGACAGACATCCATGTCATCGGTTGTATCAGCCAAGATCAGCGGGCGTAGTACACCGTCGGAGGAAACATCGCCTCCCGTAATGATTCTTGCACCACCTTGAACAGCACTGTCCACCCAATCCAAAATCCGTTTCGTATCCGCTGGCGCAATAAGAGACGACACATCAGTTGCATCTTCAAGAGGATCTCCCACGACCAGAGCTTCTACTTTTTCTTTAAGAAGATCAAGAAAATGGTCATACACTGATGAATGCACATACACGCGCTGCACGCTGATACAACTTTGACCCTGGAATGAATATCCACTTGCCGCAACCGAGGTTGCCGCCGCTTGTACATCTGCATCGTCCGCAACGATCAAAGGTGCATTATTTCCTAATTCAAGCGCAACTTTTTTGCGTGGGGCATCAGCACGAATAGACCAGCCCACACCAGGCGAACCCGTGAAAGAAATCATCGCGACATCATCAAGCTCAGTAAAGCGCGCAGCCACAGACCCCGGACACGGCACATATGCAAGATAATCCCCAGGCAAACCACACTCGTCGATGAGAAGATCGACAAGAGCAGCTGCAGATAAAGGAGTGTTCATTGCGGGCTTGAGCACAACCGGACATCCAGCCGCAATAGCGGGTGCAATTTTGTGCGCGACGAGATTAAGTGGAAAATTAAAAGGAGCGATGGCCGCAACTACTCCAATAGGTTGGCGAAGAGTAAAAGCGAGTTTTTTCTCGCCACTGGGATGTGCGTTGAGTGCAATCATGTCGCCCGTGGCCGTACGCGCAATGCTTGCTGAAAATAAAAATGTCTGTACTGCGCGCTCTACTTCTATGCGTGCAGTTTTAATAGGTTTCGCAGCTTCGCTGGCAATGATTTTTGCAAAATCTTCTTTACGTTCAGCAATGAGACGAGCCGCGGTTTCAAGGATGACAGCACGTTTATGGGGCATCAGTTCCATTGAAGTGAATGCAGCCTGCGCGATCGATACTGCAGTCTCGAGTTCTTTCTCGGTTGCGCGATGCACTCGACCAACGACAGCTCCGTCGTAAGGAGAAAGTACGTCAACAACTTCTGTGTGAGCTATTCTCTCGCCTGTAATCCGGAGAGGCGTTGCATTGTTCGGATTCAGATAGGTGTCAGAAAAACTCATACGGACCTAATCTACTGTTCACATGATCCCTGGGGTGCGACGCCCGGAGCTATCTTATTCAGCACAGAGATAAGCTCAGCGACTTCGCTGGAATCAATGGCATCAATAAAATTAGTGAGGACCGCTTGAACATGGTGAGGAGCTGCTTTTTCCAATATGGCAAAACCCTTGTCCGTCAACACACACATATGACCTCGGCCATCTTCTTCACACTCTGTTCGAGATACGAGACCCTGAACTTCAAGTTGACCAATACGGTAAGTAAGTCGAGACTTATTGACGCTTACACTCTTTGCTAGGTCGGTCATTCTTAATGATCGTGTGGAACTTTCCGAAAGATTGACGAAAATCTCATAAGTGAGATGATCGAACCCAGAGTTGCGCTCTAAGTCATCATTGAGTACTCGTGCGAGACGAAACCAGGCACTGAGATAGGAACGCCACAATTCCTGCTCTTCTTTATTAAGCCACCGTTGGGGGAGTTTTTCCACAATCTCCTCATTTTTCTGTTTATCACGCGGGAGTTTTCCACAACCAGGGTGGCGCCCTGGTAAAAAGAGTATCACATATTATTGTTCAGATTTGAACTATATTGTAGACTCACCACCGTACATCAAAAACACACCCCCTATATAAGGAGTACGTCATGACATTACCTATAGATAAAGGTACATGGACCACCGACAACGCCCACACCGTTGTGGGATTCACCGCGCGCCACCTCGGTTTCACCAAAGTTCACGGACGCTTTACTGATCACGACATTAAGGTCAACGTGGGAGACACTCTCGAAGATTCTTCGGTTAGCGCATCCATCAATTTATTGAGCGTCGAAACAGGAAATGCCGATCGCGATGGGCACCTCAAGAGTGCAGACTTTTTCGGTGGTTCCGATAATCCGACAATGGAATTTGTTTCAACCTCCATCAAAGGTTCACCAGAAGATTTCACCATTGTCGGAGATCTCACCATCAATGGAAAAACTCTTCCAGTCGAATTCGCAGCAGCATTTGAAGGCGCAAATGAGTTTATGGAGGCAACCCACGCAGCGTTCGAAGCAAGTGCTGAGATCAATCGTACTGACTGGGATATCACTTGGAACATGCCTGTTGGCGAAAAGTTAGCTGTTTCTGAGAAAATTAAGGTTCGATTAGATACAGAACTCGTCAAAGCATAATTGCTTTCAGAAAAGAGCCCGGCACCTTCTTGTCGGGCTCTTTTTTTAGACTTCTGCAATGGAGTGCAACATCTCCGGCGTAAAGTGCGACACCAATCCATCGGGAAGATGAACAACGCGTGTGGGTGCGAGTTGTGTCACAAATTCTGTATTGTGACTGACAAGAATAATTGTTCCTTCATAGGATTGCAGCGCACCAAGCAATGCTTCAATTGATGCAGGGTCGAGGTTATTGGTGGGCTCGTCGAGAAGAAGAACGTTGGCATTGCTCACCATGAGTCGAGCCAATGCCATTTTGGTTTTCTCTCCACCTGAAAGCGTTCCAGCTTCCTGATCGGCAACATCGCCATAGAGACCAAAGTGAGCAAGCACGGAACGTAATTCTGCTTGTGCCATGCGCGGGGAAGCATTCACCATTTGAGAGAGCACGCTCGCTTTGGGGTCAATGTCCTCATGCTCCTGCGCATAGAAACCGAGTGTTGCATTTTTTCCTGGCTTAATTGTGCCAGATTCGCGTTTATAAATCCCCATGATGCATCGCAGCAGTGTTGTTTTACCTGCACCATTCTTTCCCGCAATCAGAATGAAATCTCCGCGTTCGACAATGAGCGAGAG
Organism: uncultured Actinomycetes bacterium; assembly: GCA_937872965.1. Taxonomy (GTDB): domain Bacteria; phylum Actinomycetota; class Acidimicrobiia; order IMCC26256; family JAGPDB01; genus JAGPDB01. Next base: position 19,599 of record CALMUU010000039.1, on the reverse strand, counting down.
CGGCTTAAATATTTGCTTTCCGTCAAATTCTTTTGACACATCAGAAATTGTCAGTGCAATATCTCCCGAACGGATAGGCGGAGGAAAAGTAAAATTGACGTCACGCGCTTTGATTTTTGGTGCTTTTTCATGCAACAATGTCGCAAGTGAATCGATTCGGCGTTGAAGCGCACGTCGTTTAGCGGCATGACTTGCATTACCCTTGGCAAACTTTGCTTTCGTGTCAGAGAGTCGACCAGATTCTTTCATTAATACCGCTGCTTGTTTGGCACGCATCGCTTCTCGCTCTTCACGCGCCACTAAGTATTGAGAGTAGGAACCGTTGTATTGCTCGAGCCGACCATCTTCGAGGGCGAGAACTCGCGTGAGACTTTTATCCATGAGCGCTATATCGTGACTTACCACTAACACTCCTGCTTCTGTGGAACTAAGAAAATCCATCACAAATTTTTTCGCATCGACGTCGAGGTGGTTAGTGGGCTCGTCGAGGATAAGCACTTCCCCGCCTTTGAGTAACAAGCGTGCAAGTTCGACCTTACGGCGCTGACCCCCACTGAGCGTTGAAAGATCGGATAACAACATCTCTTCATCGACACCTACACCATGAGCCATGCTCTCGACATCAGAGTTAATTTCATATCCACCAGCATTACGAAACTCTTCTTCGGCATGAGAATATTTGGTAACCACAGCCATTTGTTTATCGAGATCGTCGACGTGGTTGTCTATTTCTTGGTGGATAATATCCAGACGCTTTTCATTTACGACGAGGGGGTGTGCCAAACGGATGTAATCGAATGTATTTTTGGGAATGTCGGCATCACCCGCGTCGACGCGAACTTCTTGGCGTAACCAGCCATAGGATTCGCCAAGGTCAACAGTTCCTGCATTTTTATCAAATTCACCGGCGATTGCCTTGAGCATTGTGGTTTTACCCGCACCGTTACGCCCTACGAGCGCAACCTTGTCCCCTGCTGCCACGCGAAAAGTAGCCTCGCGCACAAGAGTACGGGCTCCAATTTCTATAGTGAGGTCATCAACAATAAGCACCGAGAGAGTCTAGTTTGCTCCATTCGTCATCCTGAGCTTGCGAAGGATCTCCGCGCAGCGCTGTGCGAGATTTTCCGCTTCGCGGAGAATCCTCTGCTGAAGCCTCGGAATGACAATTGTAAATTAGTGCTTAATCATCACATGCTTAAGTTCGGTATAGTGCTCGATAGCGTAGATCGACATGTCTTTACCGTAACCACTTTGTTTGAAACCGCCATGGGGCATCTCGGAAACAATCGGAAGATGATCGTTTACCCACACGCACCCAAATTTCAACGCTTTCGTCACACGCATGGCACGACCCACATCTCTTGTCCATACCGAAGCAGATAATCCGTAATCCACATCGTTTGCCCAGGCAATGGCTTGTTCTTCATCTTTAAATTGTTGAACGCTGATCACTGGACCAAATACTTCACGCTGAACAATTTCAGAATCTTGTGCCGGATGCGCAAGCACGGTAGGTTGATAAAAATATCCGGAAGATTCAATTGTTGAACCACCTGCCACAACTTCCGCACCCGCATCCACTGCACGAGAAACCATTGCTGCCACTCGAACTTGCTGTTCTTTGCTGACCAATGGACCCATTGCAACATCAGGATCACTGGGATCGCCCGTAGCTAGACCACTCGCTTTGCTCGCTAAGAGCGCAACAAGGTCATCGTAAATTTTGGGGCCTGCGATGACCCTGCATGGTGCTGTGCAATCCTGACCTGAATTGTAGTAACCCATATCGATCAAAGTTCCTGCAACGAGTTCAAGATCTGCACCATCAAAAACAACAACGGGAGCTTTACCGCCCAACTCAAGATGCACGCGCTTTAAAGATTCCGCAGCGTTGCGTGCAATGAGTTTACCTGTATTGACATCACCGGTGACCGACACCATTGCGACATCTTTGTGTTTGACCAGAGCATCGCCCAAAGTTTCGCCTTGACCCGTCACAACATTGAAAACGCCGGCAGGAAAAATATCTTTTGCGAGTTCAGCCAAACGCAACGAACTCAACGGCGTAAGTTCAGACGGTTTAAGAATAAAAGTGTTTCCTGCAGCCAATGCTGGACCGAGTTTCCAAATCGCCATATTGAGAGGATAATTCCACGGCGCAATTCCTACACACACGCCGAGAGGTTCACGACGCAGATAGCTCGTATGTCCTTCCAAGTACTCCCCCGCACCTTGGGTTGCCATTGTGCGACTTGCTCCTGCAAAAAAACGAATGTTGTCGACGGTGAGATCGAATTCAAAATCAATAATGGAAACGGGCTTGCCGACATTGCGCATCTCGATTTCTTTTAACTCATCAATATTTTTTTCGATCACATCTGCGAGTTGTAAAAGTTTTTCGCTTCGCTCGCGAGGAGTCGTTGCTGACCATGCGGGGAATGCCGCTTGTGCAGCTGCGACAACAATGTCTGCATCAGCTCCAGTGGAACTGGGAACCTGCGCGATCACTTCACCCGTTGCAGGATTGATCACATCATCTGTCGCGCCAGAAACTGCGTCGACAAAGGTTCCGTTAATGAAATTCTGCTGGTCTGACATGGGATCTCCTTGAATAATACCTGTACTTCTAGGCTAATAGATGCGGATGACACCAGGATTACATCACCTCAGCACTGACGCGTATACTTTCCCTTATGACAACACGTGTAGGCATTCCCAAAGAAATCAAAATGGACGAATCGAGGGTTGCGCTGACTCCCGAAGGTGTCAAAGAACTGACTTCGCACGGCGCAGAGGTGTTCGTTGAGCATAATGCGGGCGCGGGAATCCATTTATCGGACGATGCTTATGCCGGCCAAGGTGCGACCATATGCGATGCCCAGACTGCTTGGGGATGCGATTTGGTCGTCAAAGTAAAAGAGCCGCAAAAGAGCGAGTTCACATACTTTCGTAAAGACCTCACATTGTTTACCTATCTTCACCTCGCGGCATACCCTCATGTAGCCGATGCATTATGCGATGCAGGAGTAACAGGAATCGCATACGAAACTGTTCTTGTCGATGGCGGCCTCCCTTTACTTGCGCCCATGTCGGAAATTGCCGGCAAGCTCAGCATCCAAGTTGCGATGCGCTTCCTGGAAAAGCCTCAAGGTGGCCGTGGAGTTTTATTATCCGGAGCAAGTGGAGTTGCACCTGCACACGTTTCGGTTCTTGGTGCTGGCCATGTAGGCCTCAACGCTGCTCTTTTGGCGAGCGCAATGGGTGCTCATGTGGATCTCATTGATATTAATACCGAAAAACTTCGCACTATCGACGAGCAACACCCTGGAAAATTCAATACGCTTGCAAGTTCGCCTTCCACAATTTTGGAAAGCATCAGTAAGGCCGATGCAGTTATTGGTGGCGTTCTTGTACCGGGAGGACGTGCTCCTATTGTTGTCACGACCGATATGGTGTCGCAGATGAAACCGGGATCCATTGTTGTCGATACGGCAATCGATCAAGGTGGGTGTATTGAAACGTCGCACGAAACTTCGCACGCTGAACCTATCTATATGGTCGGCGATGTTATTCACTATGCCGTAGGAAATATGCCTGGTGCGGTTCCCTACACATCGACGTATGCGCTGACGAATGCGACTCTTTCCTACATTGTCGCGCTTGCAACTCAGCCTCTTGATGATGCAGTTGACATGGTCGAAGGATTACGCGAAGGAATCAACACTCGCGACGGTGAAATAGTAAATGAGTTTGTGAAAAAGGCAGTATTTACCCAGTGAGCGCCGGGCGCAACTGATTCACAACATAAGCGCGATTAATTTCTAGGCGAATCGAACCCACGGGCACGCTAATTGTTCCTATACCAGGACCGGACAATGTCGCATTGCCCCCGCTCCAGATGACCCCTGTTGTAATCTGATAATTTCCTACGGTTGAAAATACATGAACTGCTGCTGGATTTTCAAAACTTCCTCCGTCAATGGAACCTGAACCGTTGGGTGCAAGTGTTACCAATGTTGTACGGCGACCCGAAGGTGATGTTGTGAGTACTTGCACCTGCGTAATTCTCACAGTCGCTCTCAATCTGTAGCCATTGGGCAAAGTGACATCTCGATTAATTGTTTGTCCATCAGGAAACTGTGCCCAGATATTCGTGGGCAATCCCGTAAGTCCAGGAGATGCCGGAGCAACATATGCACCCGATGATCGTGCAGAATTTTGAAACGAAGTCGAGTAGAGCGCGTTCCAAATCTCTCCGTACGTTGGCGGTGTACTCACGCTCGCTGGCGGACGAGTAACGGGTACGCGCGGAGCTTTGCAATAGATCGTGGTCGAGACTCGAACCCCTGTTACTCGATTGGAAAGAATTCCTGAATACACCGTCCCAGTACCGTTAGCGGGAAGTGAAGTTAAATATGTACCGGACGGTGCTACAAACTGTGCTGGATCGCATGGCACTGTTTGCAAAACGATAATTCCAAAACGAGAATTTTCGTCAACATATCTCGTTTTTTGCGCAGACCACCTCAACGGTCCAACCCGACTTGCGCTATTCGACCCGGGAGTTCCACTCGACGAGTTTGCACTCGGAATAGATACCGATGTCGTGAGCGTGACGGATTGACCATCGGCTCCCGGAGCAAGGCGCGCATTGACATCGGGGTCGATAGAGAACGCAGGAGAAGATAAGCTTGCAATTGCTGTTAATACAACAACGAAAATCGAGATCCGCATCCATGCTTTGACCATAAGGCGCAGCCTAACTCTTGGTTTCGCCTCAGCGCAAGACCCAATTACTTTTCACCACTGTTCGCGTTGGGCTATCTGAGCAGCTATATAGACGTCAAATCAGCCCAACGCGAAGGTAGACAGTTTTTGACTATCACTTTGCTATAGTTTGCCGTGATATCCCACGTAACAATTCAACTGCGTGGGATTAGCCAAGTATTCCTGGTCGAAAATGCACTCACAGCTCGTTTGTCTATACAACATGGTTAATTATTTGTTACATTCGAGCGAAAATTGCTGAAGTCATCCTGAACGAAGTGAAGGATCTCCGCGATTGTCCCCTGTGGAGATTCCTCGAGATCCATCGGCTAATGCCTCAGGACTCCCTTCGGTCGGCTCTCTCGGAATGACGAGGGTGAAACATCGGAATGACGAGGGCAGGCCTCGCAATGACAGAACCGACTCAAGGATTGTAGATGACAAAAAGTAGCCCTCGAAATGACCGGGAAAAAGTGTTCGGTCGATTGGGACTCAAATAGTGAGTCTTTGGCGCTCCAACGGTAGGGAAACTAGCCGCGGGCGACTTCTTTTTCGTCGTAGGTTTCGATGATGTCGCCGGGCTTTAAGTCTGTAAAGTTTTCGAGACCAATACCACATTCAAATCCATCGCGTACTTCTTTGACATCGTCTTTTTCACGACGAAGCGAAATGATATTGCCCTTCCAGATGACAACACCCTCACGCAAGAAGCGGACCTTGGAACCACGAGCAATGACACCGGTCTGCACATAGCAACCAGCGATCTTACCAAGCTTAGGAACAGAAAAGATTTCTCGGACTTCGGCTTCACCCGTGACAACTTCTTCAAACGTAGGTGAAAGCATTCCTTGCAAGGCTGCATTCATATCGTCAAGAACTTTGTAGATCACTTCGTACAAACGCATGTCGACGCCCGCTTTTTCGGCAGCTTCGCGAGCATTGCGATCAGGACGCACATTGAAACCAATAATCGTTGCGTTCGATACTGCAGCCAAAGACACGTCGCTTTCGGTGATTCCACCAACGGCACGATGCACAAAAGAGAGACGAACTTCTTCGTGATCCTTATCGAGTTTCTTTAATGAATCTGTTAATGCTTCCAGAGAACCTTGTACGTCAGCCTTTAAGACAAGACTTAATGTTGCAACTTCTCCGCGAGCAACAGCGGTAAAGATATCTTCGAGTCGAGCGCCACCCGAAACACTGAGATGCTGCAACGAGTTAGCAAGACGTCGACGTCGCTCACGAGCATCGGCAATGGTACGAGCAGCACGATCATTCGGTGCAACACGAAGTTGGTCACCTGCAAGAGGTGCAGATGAAAGACCAAGCACTGCTACTGGAACTGATGGGCCGGCTTCATCGACGTTGGCACCATCATCGGTGAACATCGCGCGAACTTTACCCCAGCCTTGACCAGCAACAACCATGTCACCCACGCGGAGAGTTCCGGTTTCAACAATCACAGTCGCCACAGGTCCGCGACCTGGGTCGAGGTGTGCTTCCAACACGCGAGCGCGAGCAATTGAAGTGGGATCAGCAGTAAGTTCTTCGGTTTCTGCAACAAGAACGATGGCTTCGAGAAGATCGTCCATGCCTTGACCTGTCTTAGGAGAAACATCGACGAACATTGTCGTGCCACCCCACTCTTCAGGAACAAGTTCATGCTCGGTCATCATTTGACGGACACGCTGCGGGTCAGCATCTTCACGGTCAACCTTAGTAACGGCAACGATGATTGGAACCTCTGCAGCTTTTGCATGACTAAGCGCTTCAAGCGTTTGAGGCATCACTCCGTCGTTTGCAGCAACAACAAGAACAGCAACGTCAGTCGCTTTTGCTCCACGTGCACGCATTTGCGAGAAGGCTTCGTGACCAGGTGTATCAATAAAAGTAAGCGCTTTACCATTGTGCTGCGTTTGATACGCACCGATATGTTGAGTGATACCACCCGATTCTCCGCCCACAACATTTGTTTTACGGATTGCATCGAGCAATGTAGTTTTACCGTGGTCAACGTGACCCATCACGGTGACAATAGGTGGACGTTCGATTAGCGCATCTTCATTTACTTCATCGTCATCTTGTAAGAGTGAAAGAAGTTCGAGTTCTGCTTCTTGCCCAGCTTCAACAATCAATACGGTTGCGCCAAGTTCTTCAGCAATCAGCTCGATCATTTCATCTGCAAGAGATTGTGTAGCAGTTAACATCTCGCCAGCTTCGAACATCATCTTGACGATGTCTGCCGTAGTACGGTTCAGCTTGGGAGCAAAGTCTTGAACAGTTGTCCCCTGCGTGATAATAATTTCGCCTTCGGGAACTGCAGTATCTTTTGGTGTCAGCGTTGTTGTCTGCGCTGGCTGAAGATCACTCTCGCCACGACGCTTCTTGCCTTTTTTCTTTCGTCCTCCACCAGGGCCACGACCGCCGGGGCCACCACGAGGAGCTCCACGACCTTTGCCGGGAACACCCGAAGGTGGAAAGTTTTGAGTATTGGGTGTAGGGAAAGTTGTTTGTCCCGCACCAGTTCCGCGAGGTCCTGCACCACCGCGTCCAGTTGAGTCACCCGTGCCTGTTCCTCCGGGTCCGCGGCGTACACCAAGTGCGCCGGGAGGAGGAGATTGAATTCTTCGACCAGGTGGCGGTGGCGGAACGGGTCCACGACGATTTTGTTGAGCTGCACCACCTGCGGCAGGTCCACTGACACGTGCAACAGCTTTGGCGATTTCTGCTTCTTCTTTTAGTTGTTCGCTAATGCGTTCCTTGGTGACACCTTCATTGCCCACGGCAACTGCAGCTGAGGATCGAATGACTTTACTTTTTACGGGAGCGATCTGTTCAACATCTTCCGCCACACCAAGATCAATCTCTGCTGGTGTCGCAGGAGCTTCTGCAGGTTTCTTTGCACGCGACGACGAAGAGACAACTTTTTTCGGAGCTGCTTTTTTCGGCGCAGGCGCTTCTTCGACAATGGGTTCACGACGCAAACCTTTGGAATCAGCAAGACGACGGACACGATCAGCAGATGGATCGTCGATAGACGACGAGTGTGATTTAACACCGATTTTAAGTTCGGCTGATAAATCAATTACCACTGAATTATCGACGCCGAGCTCGCGTGCGAGCTCGTAGACGCGGATCTTCTTTTGTGCCACGTGTACTTGTTTCCTTTATCTGCTTTTTACTGAGTTATCTAGTTTCGCATGGAGCTGTGAAATAACACGCAAGGAGCGTGCGTATTTAAGCGACTCTACACATCTTGCTTTTGTTCTACTTCTTGTTCTGTCTCTTGCGTTTCTGCTTCGGGTGCAACTTCGTCCGTCTCTGCGACGTCTTCAGGTTGCACTTCTGGAGTTTCTTGCTCTTCGGCTATCGCATCTGCTGGAGCTTCCGCTGAGGCTTGTTCAGCTGGAGTTGTTCCTACAGCTTCGCCTTCTGATTCAGACGAACCACCGTGCTCTGACTCTGCTTGGATATCGATTCTCCAGCCGGTTAAACGGGCAGCAAGACGAGCATTCTGTCCTTCTTTTCCAATCGCCAATGAGAGTTGTTGGTCGGGCACAATCACAGTTGCTGTTCCACTTTCATAATCACACAGCACTTCGCGAATATTTTTCGCAGGAGAAAGCGCGGCACGCACATACGTGACAGGGTCTTCCGAAAAAGGAACGATGTCTACTTTTTCTCCACGGAGTTCCGTCATCACTTCGCGCACTCGCCCACCCGATGCACCCACACATGAACCAACAGGATCAACATTTTCATCGTTGCTCCATACGGCGATTTTTGTTCGTCGGCCAGGTTCGCGAGCGATGGCTTTGATTTCGACAACATTTTGTTCGATTTCAGGAACTTCCAAACGGAACAATGCTTCGACTAAGCCAGGGTGCGTGCGGGACACAACAATTTGTGGACCCTTTTGCGTGTTACGCACTTCGACGATGTAGGCCTTGAGACGTTTTGCGTGTTCGTAACGTTCCATCGGAGCTTGTTCACTCTGAGGGAGAAGCGCTTCAACGCGACCAAGATCGAGCAAGGTATAGCGGTGATCCGCTTGAGAGACAATGCCAGTCACAATGTCACCTTCACGGCCAGAATATTCAGCGAACTTCGTGTCACGTTCCACTTCACGGATGCGCTGCGAAATCACTTGCTTGGCAGTTTGGGCTGCAATACGACCAAAGTTTTCAGGAGTGTCATCCCATTCACGAACAATGTTGTAGTCCTCGTCAAGCTCTTGAGCCATCACTCGAATTTCACCCGTGTCGGGGTCAATCACGACTTCTGCTTCTTCAGCTGATTCAGGGAACCGCTTATAAGCAGTAACCAGCGCGTCGGCCAATGCTTGAAGGAGTACTATCTCGTCTACACCACGATCTTGCGCAACGGCGCGAAGTGCTTGCATCATCTCAGAATTCATTTGTATCTCCTCATAATCATTGTGCACGTTCTCTTAAATCTTCATCTTCTGATTCTGTTTCCTCATCAGAAATAGAGGCCAGGGGGCCCTTCTTCATTGCTTCGTCAAAATCAAAAAGGGTGTGGGCTTTGGTAATGGAATCAATTGCGATTAATTCGGATTCACCATCGTCTGTTTCAAGCGTGACGTTATCTGCGGCTGCAACAACAAGACGCCCGCGACTGCGCACAAGGGAACCATCAACACGATGAGAAATAGTGACGTTCATTCCTAGTGACCATTCGAAATGTTCGACACGGCTCAATGGTCGTTCTAGACCAGGGCTTGCGACTTCTAAGTGATACGCGTCGTCAAGAGCGCCATGTTCGTCAAGCAAGGGTGCGATCAATTTACTCATTGCAGCAATATCTTCAATCGATACTCCACCAGTTTTATCAAGCGTGACGGAAACAATAGAGCGCTTGCCTGCCTTGGTAACTTTGAGGTCCCAGAGACGAAAACCGGCTTTTTCGAGCACAGGGGCAACCAGGTCTGTCAATCCTTGTGATAAGGACATGGTCACCTCCTCGCGCGCGAGCGAATTATTACGCCTTGCGGCGCCTCTGCTTATTGCAGTTTTGGGCCCATACATCAAAAAACGTGGAGGATTTCCCCCACGCGATCCTGATCTATAGGTTGCGGACAGAAAATACTATCACACTATTTAGCCAGATTTCAAAGAGACATTTGTCTGTTTTTAGGTTCAAGTACTAATATAAGTATTCTGATATGAATTGGATGTATAGACGCAGCTCATCGGGATTTGAACAAAGCGGTGGCCGCTTTCCCCATGTTGGTCGCATCCCCTTTGTTGGAGCATATCTCAGCGTAGAAGAACAAGCCCAGATGAGAAAAATATTTGAAACTGCATTGAAGGAAGTATTCGAAGATGTGCAAGTCAGCATTATGCCTAATGAAGAGCTCAAAACCCCGATACCTGAGACCCCAATCAATGGAAAGGTCCATTGGTGGTCGTTGCCAGGACCCCGCACACAAATCGAAAGTCATCTCATGGTTGCACGGGTTGGTGGCAAAAAAGATCCGACACGTGCTTCCGGAACTCCCGCAGCTAATCTTGCCCGTATTATTTGCTCAATTGAAGACCAAATGCTTGTCATGCAGAAAAACAATGCCTTCTCTCGTGACTTCGCCCGCGAACACCTGGACAGATAACAGTTTCAATAAAACATGCAAATAGTACGATTGCCTTATTTGGGACATTAATGCTAATATGTGTTGACCTCAAATAAGAAAGTTAAATCATGACAGTTTCCCAGCAACCAGGTGCACGACCGGGCTCACAGCGTGCTTTCATCTCTTTCAATCACAGTGCGGTTGATCCATCTGACTTGAAAGATCTGTTAACACAGCTGCGAGAAGATCTGGCTCCTCTTTTCACACTGAGTGACGACAGTGTAGCCGTTAAAGAACGTGACACCCTTCCCAAATCCCAACAGTCTGAGTATTTCGGAAATGGCGATACTCATTATGTCGATATACAAGTCGGTCCTCTTCGCAACTCACCCGGGGAACCTTCCACGACTGCTTTTTGGTCAATAGTTGAAAAATTTTCCCGGGACCTTGTGACTGCTCAACAAAATTTCGAAGCCCTACTCTTTTAATAAACTCATGCTCGCCATTTGAGTACGAAAATCCGCAAGACTTCTGCAAAGCTATAGTCTGTGATTATTCGTATGCGTTATCTCTTTGCTTGCATCGCAGGACATCTCGCTTTTTTTCTTTCTCGTCTTTTTGGTAGAGGTTCAGGCGAACAAATTCAAGGTCGCGTCATCGACCTCCTGTGTCCTCAGGCTTTGCGAATAGCCGCGAAAGACGTACGCATCATTATCGTCAGTGCAACAAATGGCAAAACAACGACGACACGACTTCTTGCCAGTGCGCTCGGCCAAGTTCATGCCAACGTTATATCGAATGCCCTCGGAGCCAACCAACGCGCAGGGGTACTTGCCGCACTTGTGAGCGCTAAAAAAACGCCTGGAGTTGCGCGTTGGGCAGTTCTCGAAGTCGATGAGCGTTCCTTGCCAGGCATGTTTGACGAATTACATCCCGAACTTCTTGTTCTCGGAAATCTCAGTCGCGATCAACTCGATCGATTTGGTGAAGTGAGTTCTATTTCGCAGAGTTGGAAAAAGATGCTTGAATCGACTTCGGTTCACGTCATCGCAAATGGTTGTGATCCTCATATTGTATACGCCACGAGCGATCTACCCAGCGAGCAATTGAGCTATGTTGATTTGTTTTCGCGCTGGCATGACGATGCACACACATGCCCCATGTGTGGTGAACTTTTACACTGGGATGCTCACTCTCACTTCACGTCTCCCACCTGTGGATTTACAACACCCACAAGCACCATGACCATCGACGATGAAACGCGAGAACTGATTACTGATTCTCTGTTTCTGCCGGGGGCATGGAATGTAAATAATGCAATACTGGCCTACCAAGCAGCACTGCTATGTGATGTTGAAAGTGAAGCAACGCTGACTTCCTGGAAAGAGGTTCGCGAAGTTGCAGGACGAAACGCCATTTTTCATTTAGACAATGAACGCAGCATTCAACTTTTTCTTGCAAAAAATCCTGCGGGTTGGAATGAAACGCTTTCCCACCTAACCCTCTCCCCTGGCGATGCAACAATATTTGCGTTCAATTGCAACATTGCAGACGGTAAAGATCCTTCCTGGTTGTACGATGTCGATTTTGAAAATGCAATGCTCGATAACGTGGTTATCTTTGGCGAACGCAAGACAGATATGCAAGTACGACTTGCCGTTGCAGGGAAAACCATACAGCTCGCCGATAACTTCCGTGAAGCGCTTGGTCTGACGAGTAGCGCAAAACACATAAACCTCGTTGCAAGCTATACGCAATTTCTCACGCTTTCGCGTGTGTTGCCGAAAATGGCAACGCCTCAAAAGGTCTCACCATGACACTGACGGTAGCGCTTATTTATCCGCAACTTCTCGGCACCTATGGCGATCGGGGCAATGCACTTGTACTCCAACATCGTGCACGGTTACGCGATATCGATTGCGACATCGTTGTGGTCTCACCAGGCGATGCCCTTGTCGCCTCGGCAGATATTTATCTTCTCGGTGGAGGTGAAGACAATGCGCAAACATTGGCAGCAGATCTGTTGAAAAAACAGCAAACCACTTTGGAACAGGCACTGGAAAAGGGTTATCTCTTGGCTGTGTGTGCAGGCTTTCAAATACTCGGCCATAGCTTTCCGATTGCGAACGGCAAGTTTCATGACGGTTTAGGAATGATTGACATCACCACACGCCATGGATCACCCCGCATTATTGGTGAGCTTGTAACCACATGTTCGATCGAGGGTATCGGTGAATTAACCGGCTTCGAAAATCATGGAGGACACACAACACTCGGCAAGGATGCACAGCCTCTTGGTGAGGTCGTCCATGGTCGAGGAAATGGCGTCGAATCATCGGGATTCGTTGATGGCTATCGCTCCGATCACATTATTGCAACCTATCTTCACGGACCCGTCTTGGCTCGTAATCCTGTGTTAGCGGATTACTACCTCGCGCAAGCCATGGATGTCGATTTAGGAGATCTTGTCCCTATCGAAGACGACCCAGCTGAGGTTTTGCATCGTGAACGCCTAGGTGCAGTTCGCTAATTCGAAAATATACACTTCAACAATTTGTCCCACTTTTACCGTTTTTAGTATCATTGTTGCATGTCTGGTGTTAAAAATGCATTTAATAGGTATATCCACGATATAGACCTTGTTCAAGGTTTGGTTCCGAACGAGGTAAGGGCAAACCCTGCTCTTGTTCACGAAGTTCAACTTGATCCGCGTGATAGGGCTCCTGAAGGACACCAAGCCTATCGCTACATCGTTGCATTGCATGGCGACGGCAGAACAGCAGCACGCCATCGACTTCACGACCGTTTTCTTGACTACAAATCAGGCCCAGAAAATAGTTTTTTTGCATTTTACAGAACTAAAGAAGCAACAGCTGCTCTTGTTTTAGATATTCCACCTCTAGAAATGCCTGGACGCACACAAGGTAAACCCGCGTATAAGCAAGAAAATTGGCAAAAAATTAAAGAGTTTGTTGGCTACCTCGAAGATTGCAATGTAGTGATTGTTCGCGGTACCTTCAAATCACCCGAAGAATTTATCGCGGCATTAGATAAGGCCTTCGATCATGATCACACTAAGGACAATATCCCAAAGATGTCAATAGTTAAGCCATCCGATGGCGCACATGCAGCTTCCGTTGTACTCGGGGACGTGAGTCAAGTGGCGCGAAGGGTACTAGGAAATGTTCCGGGCGGCCTGGGGGTTTCGGGTGCCATGAAACGGGCGAGCCTACTCTTAGAGGGTTGGGCAGGAATCACTCCGCCCGGGAATAATGAACCGCCACAGAGATAACGCTTCTTCGTTCTTGTTACGCATACGCGGCAATAATTTTTTCGCGTAGTTCGAGCAGCGCTTTGTCGCTGGTTTCTATTGCTGCACGGATGGCATCGATGTAACGAAACATCCACGACAGATTGTGCAACGTACATAAATACGGAGCACTGGCTTCTCGTTGTGCAACCAAGTGACGAATGTATCCCCGTGAGTACCGTTGACAGACTTCACATCCGCATTCTGGATCGATGGGTTCATCGCTTCGGGAATACTCCTCACGCTTGATATGCATTTTCCCGTTCCACGTCAACAAAATTCCGTGACGCGCAAGACGAGTGGGTAATACGCAATCGAACATGTCGATGCCGCGCATAACGGATTCGATAATTCCTATCGGATCCCCTATTCCCATCAAGTAGCGCGGCTGATCAGCGGGTAGCGATTCATTCTCGACAAGAACGTCGAGGATTCGAATCATTTCGTCGCGCGATTCACCCACGCTCAAACCGCCAATTGCATAACCATCAAAATCTAAGCTGGTTGTCCTCGTCGCAGATTCGACGCGCAGTAATTCCGAATCTCCGCCTTGGACAATTCCAAACAATGCCTGGTCACTAGTTCGAGTATGAGCAGTACGCGCACGCTTCGCCCATTCATAGGTGCGTATCATTGCTTCGTGCAAAACAGCTTCGCTCGCAGGCAAGGCGCAACACACGTCGAGAACCATTTGAATATCAGCGCCGAGAAGTTCTTGGGTTTCGACGGCACGTTCAGGAGTGAAATCAATCATGTCGCCGTCATAGGTAGAGCGAAACTCCACACCATTATCGGTAACTTTGGGACTCAAGGAAAACACTTGAAAGCCACCCGAGTCTGTCAGCGTTAAGCCTTCCCATCCGGAAAACTTTGCTAATCCCCCCAGCCCTGCAACAACATCTGCCCCCGGACGCAACATCAGATGATAAGCATTTCCCAAAACTATTTCTGCACCGAGGCGTGCATAATCTTGAGCTGCAATTGTCCGCACTGCACCGCGTGTACCCACCGGCATAAAGAGAGGTGTTTGAAATACTCCACGAGAAGTCGCCACACTCGTGCGCCGTGCCCCGAGGCGTTCATAAGAAATGTTGCTTGTTAACTTCACAGTTAAAAAACCTAATGCTTCGCGACGAGCATTGCATCACCAAAGCTCAGAAAGCGAAAATCGTTTGACAGTGCATACGCATAGAGCTCTCTCCAACGCGGACCAATAAATGAATCAAGCAACACGAGAAGAGACGATTGAGGCTGATGAAAGTTCGTTAGTAATAAATCGGCGACCTGAAAAGGGAAATCCCCGTAACAGAAAAGGTTGGTATCGCCTGAGAGTTGATTTGTCTGCGCAACCGATTCAAGTGTTCGCAAAGACGTGGTCCCCACAGCGACAATGCGTCCGCCCTTTTGTTTTGTTGCGCGTATGTTTTCCCACACGTTAGCTGGAACGTCATAGCGTTCGGAATGCATGACGTGATCTTCGATGTTGTCTGTCATGATGGGTCGAAACGTTCCCACACCCACATGCAGCGTTACTTCGTTGATTTCAATTCCTGAAGACTGAAGACTTTCTTTAACTCCCGGGGTGAAATGCAATCCTGCTGTGGGTGCAGCAACGGATTCTTCATCGCGGGCAAACATTGTCTGATATCGATCGAGAGGAATATCAACATCACCAAGATAGGGTGGCAGAGGCGCCCGACCAGCAGCATGAATAACATCGTGTTCATTCGCATCGAGAAAACGAATGACGCGGTGGCCTTCACCGTTATCTTCCCCAATTTCGATCTTACATTCCGCCCTGTTGACATCGATTTCGGTCAGAACTTTTTCACCAATAGGAATTTTCGCACTGGGCTTTACAAGAGCATTCCATAACCCATCATCAATACGATGAAGCAAAAATACTTCCCCGCGTCCCCCACTCGTTCTCACAATCGGTATTCGTGCAGGTAATACTTTCGTGTTGTTCACGACAACGAGATCGCCCGGCGCAAGAAACGATTGCAACGAAGCAATGGTCGACTCCACCACTTCTTCAACGCTGCGACTCACCAAGAGCTTGGCTGAGTCTCTTGGCTCAACAGACACAGTCGCTATTGCATGCTGTGGCAGTTCATACGTAAATTCGGAGAGAGGGATCATGGATGAAAAATAGTTTATCGACGTCTATCCAGTATCGGCGATGGGTGGCGGATGATCGTGCTGCGGATGATGATTCAGCAAAGGAATGGTTTTTTCTGCAAAAGTTTTATCATTGTGAATCATCGTGTGATGGCGAGAACACAAAAGCGCAAGATTATCGAGATTGGTAGGCCCTCCATGTGCCCAATGTTCAATATGGTGGGCCTCGCACCAATGCGCGGGCATGGTACACCCGGCGATGGAGCAGGTGCGACTAGAAAGCATTAATTGTTTTTTCATTCCGGCAGGAGCTGTTCTCACTTTTCGGCCGAGATCATACGTTCCGTCTGTATTCTTAATAGGTAATTGCAATATGGTGTCACACAAGATCTGCTCGAGGTGCTTTCGGGAATGCGTTGAAATCAGAGGTGACTTTCCTTGACCTGCTGCATCAAGACACTTGGAGAGGAAAGCATGTGTTGAATACCGTGGATCGAGATCATTGATATCGATGACGATGTCGGCAGTCAAGGCTGGGTTAGAAGTAAAACGATATTCTGCAGCCCTGACCTCAGCGTCAGAGGGCACATCAGCTCCGATGTTCTCGACGGGAATGACTGCTGGAACATTACAAGAAAGGTACCCTTGTAAAATGGATCCAAATGCATCGACTCTTTGTTGCGCGGGCGTGCATTCGAGTCTTTTCTCTGGTGACATGTCACGCCAATGTTTTTCTCGAACGTCCTCGAATGCTTTGTATGCCCTTTTTCCTGTTACAGGGTCGAGCCAAGCTTGGAGAAACCACGATCCATCGATGGTTTCATGGAGGTAGAGTTCCCGTTTCTGAAAAGCTTTATATTCATCCGTAGGTTCGTCGATAATGTCATCGACTCGACCTTTCCAATAGCGGACAACATAAGAAAATTCTTTGACAGAAAGATTCTGTGCAGTTTTTACAAGCATGTCAACATCGACTTCAAAATGCTCGCGATACTTCTTGCCCGCAATAGGAACAAGGCAAGCGACATGATCGGTTGTCATCAAACCGGACTTGACGCCTTCCATGATCGCAGGAAAATCATTGAGCAGATCGCCTTTGGACAATGCGCTATCGACACTTCGAAGAGATAAACCTGTTTCGTGGACAACAGCTGTTTTAGCGGAAAGATAACCATCATTGATCCAGTCGCCTGAAGCCGAATAGGCTGCAACGATTCGGTCAGATACCACAGAACCGACCTGGCCCACAGCAATAATCTCTTTCAGTTCCTCTGTAGAAACACGCCCGGAGCTGCAGGAAGAACACATTTCTTCCAGCAATGCATACGCCTCTCGGATTTCAGCACAAACTTCACTTACGAACATATGTATGTATTATACTGTCTAGGTACGACAAAATCAAGGGAAAACTTGTAAAAAATTGCAAGGAATAAAATGGCATTTCTCACGTTACACTGGACAATATGACAGTCACCAAAATCGCCCCTGACCAACGTTTCCACTCTCAGATCGATTGGCTCGAGTCTTTTCACATTTTCAACTTCTCGCAACACTATCGAGATGGGCGTAACGGGTTTGGCGACCTTCTCGTTGTGAATGACGACATCGTCCACGCCAACAGAGGTTTTGGGATGCACCCCCACCACGACATGGAAATTGTCACGTGGGTGTTAAGCGGAACACTTTCCCACGAAGATAATCAGGGCAACAAAGGAACGATTACACCAGGAGAAATTCAGCAGATGAGTGCGGGAAGCGGTGTGCTTCATTCCGAATTAAATCCGTCCATCGACGAAGACGTGCACTTATTACAGATGTGGGTATTGCCCGACGTCATGCGCGCGCAGCCTCGGTACCAACAAGAAAATGTTGAACATCTCATCAACAATAATTTGGCATGTGTGGCAAGCGGTGCAACCGATGCGCCTATACACCTTCACAACAAAACTGCGTCACTGCACGTGGGACGTTTTGATGTCGATTCCACAGTCGCGCTTCCCTCTAACGAAAAACTCTATGTATACATGGCGCGCGGCACGGGAATATTCGAAAGTGAAAAAGTCACCACAGGTGAAAGCCTACTTATCGACTCAGCACAAACAGAAACAACAATTGACGTCTCGACAGAGAGTGAACTTGTTGTCTGGTCTATCGACTCGCATGCACGTGCAAAGAGTAATTTTCGCGACTAACTTCCTACCTGAGCTGACTACCTGAGCTATTCGGTGGCGAATCGGTGAGGGTAATTAAGGGATGTGAACTACTTTGACTGCCAGTAATTGCATGTTCCAGAGATGGATGGTCGGAACCTAACGCTATCTTCCTGATTGATCCGACTCTCGTTACATCAAGATCTGATGGAAGTTGGCATCCAGATATGGTCCCTATAAGAAGTTCTGCAATGTTGCGTTGATCTTGGGTTATAAGATCTTGGTGCCAAGCAATTTCTATCTCAGCAATAAGCTCAGTTTCAAAATGACGGATAGCGGTACACAGCTCCGGAGCATCGAATTCTTGGAGATTTTGTGATGTTGCAACATATATTGTCTCGTATTCTCTTGTGAGCCTCTGTACGCATGCGTATAGTGCATTCTCGGGCAACTCTCCACGCACAGATTCATGCTCAATCCCGATAGCCCCGCTACGGGTGATCACCATCTTTACTCGGCCATGCTTGTTATCATGTGAACCAAATTCGAGAATGACGGCCTTTTCAGGAACATTACGTGGTGATTTCGCAACCATTATTTCTCCTCCGTGAGAGTGAATACATGTTTCTTATCGAACCCGTGTTTGCGCAAAACTCATGGGAACACCCAACATCGTTGTAAAAAAGTTTTGCATGTTCGTGCGTTGCGGTTCACTCCATTCATGGAGCTGTTGATCAATCATCAGGGCATCCTGAATAGCCGTCCGATGCTTGCGCGCCATATTCACGACAAGTGCTGCGTCGCTTGATGCACGCATGTTCGTAGATGAAGTATATTCCATCTGTCTCGTCGAAAGAATCCTTCTTGCTTGATCTCGATTACACCTCCCGTTACACGACACTCCTTGAACGCATCAGTATCTGAATCAATCACATAAATTGCAATATACGGAGTGAGACCATCTTCCTCGAATCCCACTTCGATGGAACATTCGTCACTATCGTGCGCCACAACAAAAGGAACATCGAGCGATTGTACAATTTTTGTTGAAGGAGCCATCCTGATCCTTTGCATATTGATGCAGCTATTGAAGATACTGGCTTTAGCTTGTTGAACCGGGGGCAAAACCTAAGCCTGAAAAGCCAGAAGTTCCCTCCCTTGCATCACCCACAACGTCAAATGCCGGTGAGCCTGAGTCTGGAATATTTTGTCCAAATGATCTCTGTGCTGGAATTAGGCCACGCGAAAGATCACGCAAAAATTCTCGTGCACCCTCTTTCATCTCATCGGAATAGAGCTCGCTGGTCCATGTGCTATCTATGTGAGCTAGTAGCTCTTCAAGCGTTACAATTACGGCCGTTTTCAATGCATCAAGGTTGAACACCCCACGGTGGTTTCCATTGGATCTAACTAATTGCGTCTGATCGAACAGCGAATGCAGTACCGTCACAACGCCATCATTGATGTCGAGAATTACAGCAATTTCTCCAAGTCCGTGTTGGTCGCCGGCTTTTATAGAATTAAGAGACATTGTTCTTCCTCCATGAAGATAAAGAATAATTGTACAGTATGGGCATTTTGTCCGCAAACACGTGGGTGCCTAGGTCGCCGGCCTCTAGTTCCGCTTAAAGCGACTCAAAAATCCAGACTTAGGCGCT
>CALMUU010000038.1 GCA_937872965.1 uncultured Actinomycetes bacterium | reverse complement strand
GGTCCTAGTGTCCATTGGACGTGAGGGTTCAAGTCCCTCCGCTCGTACCAAAAAAATTGTATTTTTTATGCATATCACCTCACACGACGGGGAGCTGAATGCAGCCAAATCAATGATTTTGATCGACACGTTTCCATGATAAAGTTGGCAATATGGCAGATTACCCACAGCTACAAAGTAAAGGTTCACTTTATTCTGGAATAATTTCGTCCAAGAATGAGGTCAAAGGCACCCTCATTGCCAGAAATGACCAAATTGTTTTTTATGAAGACAGTACAAACAAGCTGTTATTGCAAGTTTTTCCGAGTACAGTCAATTCGATTATATTCACACCCAACAGTATTAACTTTCGTATTAACAATAAGAAATTGGCATTTGTTCCAGATAAAGCAAGAAGTGGAGGTATAGCTGCAGGAATTGGAGGACCAGTCGGATTGGGCTACTCAGCAGTTAAATCCGATCAAGCCGGGTTGGGAACTTGGAATCATTTTTTGAAAAGTAATGGTTTCCCAATAAAAGACAAAGGACTTGGCCATACGGTGCTTGTGGGTTTTGGAGCAAGTGTGTTGTTCGTCATACTCACTGTGATCGCTGGGTTCTTTTTATTTTCTAACTAATTATGTTGAGGCATTGCTTAGTAAGGGCGTAGATATAAAGTTTCGTTAGTCGGTAACACAAACTTTGATGAAAAGAGTGCATATCTGCGGCCTATTCAAGCGATAGATACAGCAGAGATCAACCATTTTATCGACGGTGATCATCGAAAATCGCTGATTATTAGTAATCCAGTCTTCAAAACGGTTCCAATCCGCAATGCTTGGGCGTACCAAAAAAATCCAGGAAGCGGCACTTGTACCTCAGGGACAGAACCCATTCAGGTCGCGGCTCGTACCAACTTATTTGTAATGGAAATTATGCACACTTTCTAAGGCCAAACTAGTGTTTCCTTATGCTTATTCAAATATCTGAAATTCAAGAAACTATGTTGAACATTCTCTTGCAACGAGGGTACTCAACAGAAGATTCAGAATTGATCATTGACGTTTATCTCGGTGGAGAACTTCGCGGCCAGCCAACACACGGTTTAGCTCCGTTTCCAGAATATGCAAAACACGACTTTTCTCGCTGCGCTGAACCTGAGGTTATCCTTCACTCTCATTCTGTTTTCTATATCGACGCTAAAGGAAATTCAGGTATCGCTATTGCGCGAAGAGCTGCAGATGAGGCCATAGAAATCGCACAGACCGAAGGTATTGGCACTGCGATCATAAAAAACATGAAGGACTGGTCTCGCCCTGGAGCCATTGCCCATTACGTAGCTAAAAAGAAATGCATCGGCGTTGTTACAAATATTGGCAGCGGATTAGCACTTGCCCCTCCAGGCGGATATGACCCGACACTGGGAACCAACCCTATAGCCTTTGCCTTCCCGACACTAGACACACCACTTGAAATAGAAATGGCAACTTCTAAACGAGCATGGGGAAACATCCGCATTGCAAATAAATATGGAACCGACTTGCCCGTTGACACGTTTTTAACTGACACTGGTGCTTCAGCCACAAAACCGAGCGAAGCACATTCGGTAGAAGCATTTGGCGGCCACAAAGGCTTTGCTATTTCGATGCTGATTGCAATGCTCAACGGACCCATGTTGGGAAACGCGATGCTGAATGAAGCAGATGCAACAGATTTTTCGAAACCCTGGCCTCCTAACTCAGGAACAATTACTGTGTACGATCCAGAATTATTTGGCGGTTATGAAGCATTCGTGAAAGAAACGTCCAAAGGTATAGACGAAATAAAATCAACCCATCCCCTCCCTAACCAAGTAATTCGAATTCCTGGTGAAGGCGCGAAAGCAAGATCAGCCGAGGCAATAGATAAAGGTTCGATTGAAGTACCCGAAGTTTTGTGGGCAGAAATTACATCGCTACTTGAATAGAAGTCATCAATTAGACCTAAGCGATTGAAAACAATTCACGTTAATCTTCAGGTCGCTCCCAGTAGGAAATCTCGGGTGAAAAATTGAGCTGATGACGAGGAATACCCAACGCAACGCCATGCGATACGACAGGTTTATATTCCTCTGGACTCTTTCGATCAATGATAAACACTTTCTCAGGAAATACAACGTAATGCGTGGTGTCATTTTTGAAGTCTGCATACCAATAGTCGGTGTCAAGAGCCTGGCTAAGTTTCCTCGCAATATCTTCAGCGTCGTGTTCCTCAATCTCGACCGTATGGAGTGTCCACTGCTCAAGCCATGGCGTCTTATGGTCTGCAGTTACCTTTTCAACTCGAGTCGAAACAATAGGAAGTTCCTCGATGATGGATTTATCGCGCAAGCTCTCTACGATTACGTCTCCAGAGTATTTCATCTGATCTCCTCATTCTTCTTTGCGTTGGGCTAAATTTTCATCTCTATTGCGGAAAATTTAGCCCAACGCGAGAAA
>CALMUU010000037.1 GCA_937872965.1 uncultured Actinomycetes bacterium | reverse complement strand
GAAATTCGCGTTGGTGATACCGACGAGGAAGCGTACCGCGCACAAGAAATTTTGGGCATTAACTTGTCTCGCCACGAAAAGGGCGAAGACGAAGATGATGTTCGAGCTCCGCAAACTGCCCGAGTATAGAAGTTAGGGTCACACCTTGGAAACACGGAATTTTATAAAGAATCTCACAAGAGATTCCTTATCCGGTTTCCAAGGTGCGACCCTCCCCCGAATTAACGAAGATACAAACGAGGAAACCGCATGATCGACGTAAACGAGTCACAACGATTGACGATCGCGTTAGCGACCGCAGAACAGATCCGATCCTGGTCAACAGGTGAAGTCAAGAAACCAGAGACGATTAACTACCGTACGCTCAAGCCTGAGAAGGATGGACTCTTCTGCGAGAAGATCTTTGGCCCTACCAAAGACTGGGAATGTGCATGTGGAAAATACAAGCGCGTCCGTTTTAAGGGAATCATATGTGAACGTTGTGGTGTGGAAGTTACTCGTTCTAAGGTTCGTCGTGAACGAATGGGGCACATCGAACTCGCTGCACCTGTTACTCACATTTGGTACTTCAAGGGTGTTCCTTCACGCCTTGGTTACCTCATCGACGTTGCACCGAAGTCGTTAGAAAAAGTGATCTACTTCGCGTCACACCTGATCGTCGACGTTGACGAAGACAAGCGTCATAACGACTTATCATCTCTCGAAGCCGAACTCAAAGAAGAACAAAAAGAACTCGAACAAGAACGCGATGTTGCAATCGAAGCTCGGTTCAAGGAACTCGAAACAGACGTTACTGCTGCAGAAAAGCGTGGCGCAAAGAAAGCAGAGCTCGATAAGCTTCGCAGAATTGCGGAAAAAGAAATCGAAGACCTCCGCGAGCGTTACGCCGTTGAACTTGATGGGCTCAAAGAAGTTTGGGATCTCTTCCGTTCATTGGCACCCCGTCAACTCATTGAAGATGGTCCAATCTGGCGCGAGCTTCGCGACCGATTCGGCGATTACTTCTCTGGTGGTATGGGTGCTGAAGCTGTCAAAGACTTCATAGACAAGATGGACCTTGAAGCAGAAGAAGAATTTCTTAAAGAAACTATTACCACAGGTAAAGGTCAACGAAAAGCACGTGCGATTAAACGACTAAAAGTTGTCGCATCGTTCAATAAGCGTGACGCTGCTGGCGACCGACTTAACTCGCCAGATGGAATGATTCTTCAAGTTGTTCCTGTTATTCCTCCTGATCTTCGACCAATGGTTCAACTCGATGGTGGACGTTTCGCTACGTCTGACTTGAATGACTTGTACCGTCGCGTGATCAACCGCAACAATCGTCTTCAACGATTGCTTGACTTGGAAGCTCCAGAAATCATTATCAACAACGAAAAGCGAATGCTTCAAGAAGCCGTAGATGCATTGTTCGATAATGGTCGTCGTGGTCGTCCCGTTGCAGGTCCTGGTGGACGTGCACTGAAATCACTCTCTGACATGCTTAAGGGTAAGCAAGGACGTTTCCGTCAGAACTTGCTTGGAAAGCGCGTGGACTACTCGGGTCGTTCCGTTATTGTTTCTGGCCCTGATCTTAAACTTCATCAATGTGGTCTTCCTAAACAAATGGCTCTTGAACTGTTCAAACCATTCGTCATGAAGCGCCTTGTTGATCTTGAGCTTGCTCAAAATATTAAGAGCGCAAAACGCATGGTGGAACGTTCTCGTCCACAAGTTTGGGACGTTCTCGAAGAAACGATTCGTGAACACCCTGTGTTCTTGAACCGTGCTCCGACGCTTCACCGTTTGGGTATCCAAGCGTTCGAGCCTCGCCTCATCGAAGGAAAAGCAATTCAACTCCACCCACTCGTTTGTGCAGCTTTCAACGCTGACTTCGACGGTGACCAGATGGCTGTACACGTTCCTTTGAGCTCAGAAGGCCAAGCAGAAGCACGTTTGCTTATGCTTTCTTCTCACAATATTTTGTCTCCTGCGTCAGGTCGCCCGTTGTCGCTTCCAACGCAAGACATGATCATCGGCGCTTACTACTTAACCGAGCATCGTGAAGGTGCAATGGGTCAGGGTCGAATCTTTGGAAGTGTCGACGAAGCATTCCTTGCATACGACGATCGACTTCAAGCTGGTGGTGCTCCTGAAGCACTTCTTGGTGATGCAAACGGTTGGTCAACAGACGGTAAGGAACGTTTGAATCTTCACGCGAAAATTCTTGTTCGTCTGCCTGCGCATCGTTTTCCAGAGGATCAATTTCCAGCACGCGATGATAAGAACAAAGATGCAATAGTGCTTCGACGTTATGAAGCAACAGATGTTGCTCCTGCTCGAGTACTGGCGGAAACAACTCTTGGACGCATTATTTTCAATAATTGCTTTCCAGAGGACTTCCCATTCCAAAACTTAACAGTGAAGAAGAAGGACCTCACCGAGATTTGTTCTTTTCTTGTTGAAAACTTCAATCGAAAAGATGTTGCTGATTCACTCGACAACCTTAAAGATGCTGGTTTCATGTACGCAACGCGTTCAGGTATCACCATTTCGATTATGGATGTTACAACTCCTAAGTCGAAGCGTTCATTGCTCGACAAGTATGAAGGTGAAGCGACCAAAGTTGAACAGCAGTTCGACCGCGGTATCATCACCGATGAAGAGCGTCGACGTAAAGAAATTGAAATCTGGACCGAAGCAACCGACAAGGTTAAAGATGCATTGCAAGAAGAACTTGCGGGCAAGCGTTTCAATCCAATTGAAATGATGATCGGTTCGGGTGCTCGTGGTAACGTCATGCAGCTTCGACAGATTGCTGGTATGCGTGGACTTGTGGCCAACCCTCGTGGTGAGATTATTCCTCGTCCGATCAAGTCGAACTTCCGCGAAGGGCTTTCCGTTCTCGAATATTTCATCTCCACGCACGGTGCACGTAAAGGTCTTGCCGATACTGCTCTGCGTACTGCTGACTCTGGGTACTTGACCCGTCGACTCGTTGACGTTTCGCAAGAACTCATTGTTCGTGAAGAAGACTGTTCTTCTGCACGTGGTGTCTGGGTTGAAGACCTCGACCCCAACAGTGACTATGCACGTTTCCTTGAGAACAAGTTGATGCACCGAACACTTTCTGATGACGTTAAGTTGTCCGATGGAACGACGATGCCTCGCAACACAATGATTCGTGAACCTGAACTCATGACACTTTTGCATGATGCAAAGGTTCCTCGCGTCCGTGTGCGAAGCGTTCTTACCTGTGACACGCTCAACGGTGTATGTCGTTACTGTTACGGAACCATGCTTGCAAGCGGAAAGCTTGTTGAGCTCGGTGAAGCAATCGGTATTATCGCAGCGCAATCAATTGGAGAGCCGGGAACTCAGCTCACCATGCGTACTTTCCACACCGGTGGTGTTGCTGGTTCTGACATCACGCACGGTCTTCCCCGTGTTGTTGAATTGTTTGAAGCACGAACTCCTAAGGGTAAAGCCGTAATGGCAACCGAAACAGGTGTTGCCCGTACTGGTGAAAATGACAAGGGCGAGAAAGTCGTCACGATCGTTACCGATAAGGGTGAAGAAATCGATCACGTTGTTGCACGTCGTGCAACCATGGCAATTGCTGATGGTGATGAAGTGACAGCCGGAGATCGTTTGACGGGTGATGCAAAAACGTCTCTTGATCCAAAAGAAATTTTGGCCATTAAGGGTGTACGCGAATCTCAGTTGTACCTCAGCGATGAAGTGCAACGTGTGTACCGTGAACAAGGTGTATCTATTCACGATAAGCACGTTGAAGTTATCGTTCGACAAATGTTGCGACGTGTCATGGTGTCCGAGCAAGGCGACTCGCAGTTCTTGCCTGGTTCCAAGATTGACTCACGTGTCTTCGGAGACGTGAACCGTCACTTGGTTGAGCAAGGCTTAAAGCCTGCCGAAGGTCGCCCTGAACTTATGGGTATAACCAAGGCTTCGCTTGCAACTGATTCATGGATGTCTGCTGCTTCCTTCCAGGAAACAACACGCGTCTTGACCGAAGCTGCAATCGATGGACGAAGCGACTCACTTGTTGGCTTGAAAGAAAATGTCATCATTGGAAAGCTCATTCCTGCAGGTACTGGAATGAAGCAATACAACGAAATTCGAACCGATGCACCGAACTATACGCCGATGGCGTTCTGGTCGGCAGGGGACGAAGATGCAGATCTCGACTTGGCAGATCGTTTGCGCGCTTCGCTTGAAAGTAGTGGATCCTTCTCGGCTTCCCCAGACGACATGGCTAGTTTCATGTCCATGGGTGTCGGAGCTCCTGAGTCTGAAGCGTTTACTTTTTCGCCTGAAGAAGTTCCTGTTGCCCAGGTTTCAGTCGACGATTCAAATGAAATCAATGACGGTGATGAAGAATTTAGTCAGCCAGCT
>CALMUU010000036.1 GCA_937872965.1 uncultured Actinomycetes bacterium | reverse complement strand
GCAGCAGTTCGTTCAGTTGTCTCGCGACTTGCGCCCGCTGCGCGGAGATCCTTCGTTTCAGTCAAGATGACTCACTAAGTCAGGAGATCCGGGCGATTCTTCTTGGTCTTCGCGATGCTCTGTTCTTCGCGCCATTTCTCAATGGCCCCATGATCCCCCGACAAAAGCACTTCGGGAACATCAAAACCTCGAAAACTGGCCGGCCGTGAATATTGAGGTGCTTCAAGTACTGCATCCTCGTTCGACTCAGATGAAAAACTTTCTTGCGCATGAGACGTGTCATTTCCCATCACGCCAGGAACCAATCGCGTTACAGCTTCGATCATGATGAGCGCCGCTGCTTCTCCCCCAGCGAGAACAAAATCACCCACACAAACCTCGTCGTCTGCCAAATGATCCGCGACACGCTGATCGACGCCTTCATAACGTCCGCAAATAAGAGAGAATCCATCGCCACAACTCAACTCATACGCCATGTCCTGTGTAAATTTTTTTCCCGATGCACTAAGAACAAATAATGGTCGTTGCGGTTGCACATCTTCGACTGCATCAAAAAGCGGTTCGGGAGTCATCACCATTCCGGGGCCGCCGCCATATGGTTGATCGTCAACACTGCGATGATTATCTTTCGTATATTTTCTTATGTCGTGCGAAGATACGGAAACAAGTTCACCCTCTTGCGCTTTACCTAACAATGCAAGCGAACTTGGTCCATCAATATATTCAGGAAACAACGTAAAGATATCAATCGAGAAGGTCATGAGAAATCCTTGTCATTCACGTCGAACAAACCCTCGGGTGCATCCACATAAACAATGTCGTCATCGACACGAGTAATGAAGCGAAAGGGAATCAAAATACCTTCGTCTGACTCCAACAAGTCACTTGCCGCACTCGGAATATATTTCTCAGCAATTCCATGTTCCATTCCCTCTTGGTCAACAATTTTCTTACCAATACAGTCATGAACAAAGAATTCACCATCACCTAAAACATCTTCATCCAAAGCAGGAGCATAAAGGATGACATTGGTCAACGGTTCCACATCTTCACGCGAAGAATTTCCCGAAAAAAGAACAACATAATGATCTTTGTGAGGGCGAATAGCATCTAT
>CALMUU010000035.1 GCA_937872965.1 uncultured Actinomycetes bacterium | reverse complement strand
GAAGTAGTTGTCATAGGGACTGACCTTCCGTTAGGTAGGGCGATATGTCCATTTATGATAGCTGCTTATAAGATGAAAGTCTAAGCATCGAGACAGAAAGTGCGAGATTCAGTTACCAGCAGTCGTTCTGCATGTTAAGTGATCCCTCAAAGTGTGGCGAAAATATGACCTGTAAATATTAAGTTTCAGCTATTGTTTTAAGATACTTCAGTACAATTTTGTGTATTCATCCCATTTTGTTACAATGAACGATAGTTATGTCTCCGCTTCGTATCGCCCAAGTGTGCTTGTCATCTATGGGCGGGTCAAGCATGGTAGCAGTGCGCCTTGCTGAACAACTTGCCAGAAGAGGGCATTACTCGTTTGTATTGACAGATAAACCCCCATTTGCTGGGCGCCAGGAGAGTGAGTTTCCTGGAATTTATGGAAATCCTGTCCAGTTCATCAGTCCACCTCAAGAGGAGCACTCTGTCATGGGTGAAATGGATCTTCGAGGTTTAGCACTTAGTCAATTGATCGGGAATGTTGCCATTGAACATCATTTAGATGTAATTCATGTTCACTATATGCTTCCTTTAGGTATATGGGCATCAAGTGCACGCACTGCACTTAGCTCTAACACTGCTCTTGCGGTGACGTTCCACGGTACAGACGTTATTAATGTTCCCAATGGTGTTCGAAGGATTGCAGCCCAAGCACTTCGTCACGCTGAACTTGTCACTGCCGTATCGGACTCCGTCGCCGACCAATCGATGATCGAATATGGCATTAAACGGCCCGAGGTGATTCGTAATTGGGCGCCAATGGCGGAGGTTGACGAAGCTGAACTTCAAGAATCTCGAAATCTTCGCCAAGGCGATGAGCTTCTTTTGGTTCATGTTTCAAACTTTCGACCGGTAAAACAAGCAACTCATTGTGTAGAAATATTGGCGCGAGTTAACAAAAAGCGGCCGGCGCGACTTGTATTGGTGGGTGATGGTCCAGATTTGAGCGAAGTACTTGAACAAGCACGCTGCTTGGGGCTAGCTGATCGAGTAGTAAGTCTGGGACGACGAACCAATCCTACAAGCGTTGTCGCAGCGTGCGATTTCTTGCTCTTACCTTCCCAGAGTGAGGCGGTAGGACTTGTTATCTTGGAAGCAGCTTCCGTTGGTGTGCCGACGGCAGCGTACTATGTGGGAGGTATACCTGAGGTTGTGACAGATGGAGTTACAGGCGTTCTTGCTGCTCCGAATGATACCAAGAGTATTGCGCAAGGGATTTTGCGACTCGCTTCGGACCCTCAGCGTTATAAAACTATCTCATCGGAGTGCCGTAACATGGCGCGATCGCTCAGCCCCGCAGACATTGTGGAGGAGTATGAAAATGCTTATCGGACGGCTATTGAACGACGGGTTGCTCATATTTGCGAGCCCATTAATCTGGACAGGCCATTTTTTCTAGGCAACGAACCGACGTTTGACTGAATTTCCTGCTTTTAACAGGCAAAACCTAAATTGTTGGAAACGCCTAAGAGAAGGCAAATCCTAGTTTGTTAGCATCTCCTACCTATGACGAAAAATTCTTTTGCCGCGATTGTGCCTGCTGCGGGTTTAGGCACTCGCATGAAGTCGTCCCTTCCTAAGTTTTTGCATCCACTCTGTGGTCGAAGCATGATTACACACATTGTGCTTT
>CALMUU010000034.1 GCA_937872965.1 uncultured Actinomycetes bacterium | reverse complement strand
TTTTTAAATTCGTAAAAAGTAGGCGCAACAATTTTTACGAAGAGATAGTCAGCTACATGCCACGTAATCCAGTGAAGGAATCCACATAAGAGTATGTAATTCAAAAACATGAATGCACGCGACTTATCGTCAGCAGATGTTGCGAGTTGTGCGAACAAATAAGGCAAGAATGAGATGATGACGCTCGAAAGAAGGCGCAATGAATCAATGAGAATAAAACGCCATTTATACTGCCATACAAGAGAACGCAAAGCAGCAACGCTCATGTCCTTACCTTGTGTCTCTTTATGCGATGTCATGATTAGTCCTTTTAGCCAGCCTTCAACTCTATCGGGACACTCGTAAGCTGTCGTCGTATTATTGCATTTCGAGGATTTCGTTTTCGTTGAATCCTAGGTAATCGATTAGCCTAGAGCCATGGCAACCTCTCTATACAGGAAATATCGACCGCAGCGGTTCTCTGAGCTTGTCGGACAAGAACATGTTGCCCGCGCGCTACAAAACGCTTTGAGCGAAGGCAGGCTTGCCCATGCCTATCTCTTTTCAGGAACGCGAGGAACAGGTAAAACGTCATCTGCTCGTATCCTGGGAGCTGTACTTAACTGTGCAACCTTCGCAAGCGGCTTCCCTTCGGATCCTGCGGAGGTCGAGCCATGTGGAGTGTGTGAATCTTGTCTAGCAGCACGCGCGGGAAATTCCTTCGATGTGATCGAACTCGATGCTGCAAGTAATAACGGTGTCGATGATATGCGTGAACTTATTGAAAAAGTCAGCTACACATCAGCCGCCGGTGGCACCAAGGTCTACATTATTGACGAGGTACACGAACTCACGGGGCGTGCAAGCAATGCATTACTTAAAACACTCGAAGAACCACCTGAGCATGTAGTTTTCATCCTTGCAACAACCAACCCTGAAAAAGTTTTACCCACCATTCGTTCCCGTACACAACACTTCGAATTCGTTTCGCTTCCCGAAGACAAACTTTTTGGTCATGCCAAAGAAATCCTAAGCTGGGAAGAACGAGAACTTGACGATGAAGCTCTTCGTTTTGTCGTTCGCAAGGGTGCAGGTTCAGTTCGAGATATGCTTTCGTACCTTGACCAAGTGTTAGCGCTTAATGTTTCGTCAATGAGTGAGCTTGAAGATGCCCACGCGTCAAGCGATACACCCATCGTTTTAGAACTTATTGTTTCTGCACACTCGGGCGATGTTGGTGCAACGTTGTCATCTCTTCATGAACTTTCCACTGCGGGTAAAGAACCACGTGCCATTGTTGAAAATATAATTTCTGTTGCCCGTGATTGTTTAGTTATTTCACTCAATCCTTCTACGTCTGTACTTTTGAGTAATCACACTGACAAGGATGAGTTAAAAAATATTGGCGATAAATGTGGGACGAACTTTTTGCGACAGTTTATTTTAAAGTTGGGCAAGGCTGTTGCCGACATGCGCGGCACGGCCTCTCTAAATCCTTTGCTGACTGTGGAGATTGCACTTTTGTCAACAATGGAACCAACTGCAAGTTTAATGACAAGCGGTGCGCTAAAGGGCGTCGATGGCGACGTTCCCGCACGCTCCCATGCTGAGGCGCAACGTCCGCTTAGCGGTAATCGTTTGCCATCTCCAGCAACTTCGGTTTCTTTTGTTCAGGAAGCTCCTGGCGGTATTTCATTGGACAAAACTGCACCTTCCGAGCGCAAGGCTCCTGTGAGGCCGGCCGCGAAAGCAGCAGTGCCGGTTGCTGGGAAGACGGCGCGGCCTTCGTTGGGGACAGATTCTTTGGCGGCTAATCAGGAAGTGAAGGCAGCGCAGCCGGTTGCTGGGAAGACGGCGCGGCCTACGTTGGGGACAGATTCTGGGGCGGCTAATCAGGATGCCCAGTCACCGACTAAGGCGGATGACGAGATTGTGACAGGTCGTAAGTCGGGAACGCTTGGGGCTCTGAAAAATCAAGGCGCTGGAGATGCTTTAGAGCAGCCTGTGGCTAACGTAAAAAAACTGGAAATCAACGACATTGTCTCTTCGTGGCCCAAAGTCGTGAGTTTGCTTTCCGTAGCTTCGCAAGGATCCATAAATAAAGCAACCCCCATCAAACTAGAGAGAGATGTTCTCACATTTGGTGTATCCCCAGATGAAATTGATGAAGTAAAAATACGGTTCAAGAAAGATGCTGCAATTATTCGGGGTTTTCTCGAAAGTATGCACGAACATTCATTTCGATTCCAGATCGTTGCAAATGAGGGTTCACCTCGACAATCGCGTCATGATTCCTCAACATCTTCTGATGAAATCAAAAAGGAAAAGCCTGACGCAGCAGAGGAATCTGAAGAGAAGATGCTGGCTGAATCCCAAGAATATAATCCCGTTGAAACTGCGCTCTCCATGTTTGGCGGCGAGGTCGTCGAGTAGCGTTCAGTCCGTCATTCCGAGCTTGCGAGGAATCTCCGCGCAGCGGAAAATCTCGTACGTCCGCTGCGCGGGGATCCTTCGGGCTAAAGCCCTCAGGGTGACGCGATGAAAGGTAGAATACAAGGATGTCTTCCCCCTATGAAGCAGCGGTACAGCGGCTTATTGATTCTTTCGGACGCCTCCCGGGCATTGGTCCTAAATCCGCACAACGTATAACGTTTCATATCTTAAAAACATCTGCGCGTGACGTTGCTGAACTCACAGAAGCCATCGATGATGCGAAAGCCACCGTTCATTTTTGTGAAGTATGTTTTAACTTGGCCCAAGATTCCCTATGTGCAATCTGCAAAAGTACATCGCGTGACGGTTCAATAATTTGTGTCGTCGAAGAACCTAAAGACATGATTGCTATCGAACGTACATCTGAATATAAGGGTCTCTATCACGTCTTACAGGGAACAATCTCTCCAATTGACGGTATTGGGCCAGATCAGCTTCGCATTACGGAATTACTACGACGTGTAACTCAATCCCAAAAATCGAGTGATGAAATCGATCTCACAACAGAAGTGACCGAAGTTATTGTTGCAACAAACCCTACCGTTGAAGGTGATGCAACGGGTATGTATATTGCACGATTGCTGGAACCATTCGGGGTCAAAACAACTAAGCTTGCCAGCGGCCTTCCCGTGGGTGGAGATCTTGAGTATGCGGATGAAATTACGCTGGCCCGTGCTCTTGAGGGCCGTCTTGTCTATAGATAAGTAATTAAATATGTAATAGTGTGGTCGATCAGCCGATATAATCGGAATATGTTAAATCCAGCAGTTTCGCCATCGCTGACAGATCAGGTGCGTCCTAATGTTGCGATTGCAGACCAAGAGTTAACTCATCCCAAACTCCTTTTTACCCTAATTAAAGGTACTCCCGTTCTTACTGCTGCCGCGATTGCAACCGGATGTGCATATGTGGGATTGAACGATCCAGAAACGAAACAGATTTTCCCTGTGTGTGGTTTTTATGCAGCAACGGGATTGTATTGCCCCGGATGTGGAATGACGCGCGCGTTACATTCGGTGTTGAACGGCAACGTCCTTCGAGCAATCCAGTTCAACGTTGTTCTGGTTGTCGCGCTTCCCATATTGATGTACTTGTATGTGTGGTGGATGATGTGGGCCTTCACAGGAAGAGAATTGCCCAGACTAAAAATGTCGAAACGCATAACGCTTGTATTGATTGGTCTTGCTGTTTTCTTTATTGTTGGAAGAAATTTCCCCGGCCCTGTCGCTGAGTTTTTTGCCCGAGGTCGGGTCTAGCTTTTCGTTTTTCGAGGAGTATCTGATAAATAAAAAAGAACCGCCGAAGCGGTCCTTAAATTTTGTTTATTTGAGCTATTTCAAAATAGGAAGCTCGAAAGGATACTTGGTTTCTTCGCCGTTGTTAACTTTGATGCCGTTCATAATTCCAAACACAGCGTTAGTAATCCACGCTGCAGGAATTAATAAACAGGTCAAACATGAGGCAATGATCCCCAAATCGTCAAATATGAGTCCGAGGAAAACATTCGCTATTTGCAGACCAACAATGACAATGGTGAAAATAATCGTGAAGTTGAAAGCTTTCGCTGCTTCTTTTTTAGCCCAAGGCGCATCACCTTTAACTAAGTAAATAATCAATGCGGGGATGAATCCAAAGAAGATCATTCCGAAGTGTGCGATAAGCGCCATCGTCTTGTCGTCGCCACTTGAAGATCCACCAGAGGGAGGCATGTATTCCGGTGGAGGGGGAGGTGTAGTCATGATGACTCCTTAATTAATTGTGTATAAGTTATTTGAGAATTCTCCAGTTGAATGGGTACCGGTATGGTTCACCACTACTGACCTTAATGGTAGCCATAATGTAAAACACCCAACCAACAAGAAGTGCAATCCCACATGTGGGAATAGCCAAAATGAAAATCAAAATGGAGAAATTGAGCGCTTCTTTAGATTCTTGTTGAGCAAAGAGTGAATCTTTCTTGATCAACATAATCAGCAAAGGTGCCCAAAATCCAGCAATGACAGATCCGCCATGCGCGATCATTCCCATTGTGCGGTCATCATCATTCATCGGCCGGGCAAGGCCATCGCCACTGCTTGGCGGCATGTATTCGGGTGGAGGGGGAGGTGTTGTCATTATGACTCCTTTGTGCGGATGAAAACCATGATGAAATCATACACGCAAGGTTGATCGGAATCGATTATTTAGTTATTGCAAAGTGAGCACGGGACGATTATCGTTCGTTTGCCACTGCGCGTGAGGCGGCTATTCCTTCCAAAACAGCTTCAGCGTACCAAGTAGTAGGAACTCCAGAGACTTTTGGCCAAACAAGCTTATATAAACGGTTTGCGAGGTCTAAACGGATATGGCTTGGCAGTGTTACTCTCCGATCAAGGAATCTTCGGATTAAAAATATTTCATCGTCGCTTACCTGCGACAATTCCCACGTTCGAAACGCTGCGTCGGGAGCGAGGGCAGCATCTTGAACTTGAAGGGTTCCGAGTCGAGCATCACGATTGCGGTGAACCACCATGGTTCCTGTGATGAGGTCTGCAAGGCGTTGCGAATGCTTGGTTGTGACGATACTCACAAATCCGATAATCGAAAAAAAGAGGGCTTCTACAGGCCATAACAAACCACGCACAGCGCATTGCCAAAAAAGAGGTTTGGATCCGCGATGAGTCACAACAGTTAGGCCCATTACCTTGTATCCCACTGATCCGGATTTATACGTTTCCATGACAATGCGGTATCCCCAGAGAAATATAAAGTTAATGAGCAGGAAGAGGGACTGAATAAATCCCGGACCAATTCCGCCTGCCGCGAGACCTATAGCGACAATGCCCAAAACAGTATTGAGGACCATCAGTACTCCCACGTAAATGCATGCATCGATGGCAGTAGCCATAGAACGTGATCCGGCACCTGCAAGATCATATTTAAAAGTAACTCCTTCAGGCGTAGTGACTTGGAGTTGGGCGAACATGCGATTAGGTTATTCGATGTCTTATGAATATTGATGCATTTTACCAATCGCGTTCTGGTGACTGGCGTGAACTCGCAGATCTTATGAATTCGGCCCGGGGGCGACTCTCGCGTCTGAACCGTGACAGTATCGTGCGATTCGCAACACTTTATCGATCGACGTGTGCTGACTTGGCGTTTGCGCGAAGAGAATATGCGGGTGACGCAATTCATTACAGTCTAGAAACAATGGTTGCTCGATGTTCTTCAATGATGTACGAACATCGAGCTATCGACAAGCGAAAAGTTCTCTACTTCATTACAACGGGTGCATTTGCTTCCATTGCGCAGCGGCCACGATTATTGTTTGCAAGTTTTTTATTGATGATGGTTCCCTGGGTCGCTTCTTCTTTCTACGCAGTAGCAAATCCTGAAAATGCACATGGGCTTGCACCAGCAGGCGTCGAGAGCGTTATCGAAAGGCCGTCGGCGGACTTTCAATTATCTCCCGACGAGAAAGCACAGGCCTCATCGGAAATTCTTACAAACAATATTCGTATTTCTTTTTTTGCATTTGTCGGAGGGATTACTGCAGGTGTAGTTACGATCATTACGATGATTTACAATGGTGTTGCGTTGGGAACGACGTTTGGTTTAACAGTTGAGGCAGGTAACGGAGGGGTACTGTGGGGTTTTGTTTTCCCGCATGGTTTTCTTGAAATCTCCTGTCTTATTGTTGCAGGGGCTGCTGGGTTACGAGTGGGTTGGGCACTTGTGAGTCCGGGTTTTCGCACGCGTGCACGAGCTTTGCGTGAAGAAGGTCGTCAAGCCTTGGCAAGTGCTTTGGTTGTTGCGGTTTCACTTTTCTTATGTGGAATTGTCGAAGGAACGATTTCAACTTCAGGTGTTTCTGCTCCTGTAGGAATCACTATCGGGTTGAGCCTTTTCAGTATTTTTTGGGGACTGGTTATTCAAGGTGGTATTCGAGACGCGAAACGCGAACGAGTTAAAAACTAGTTCTATAAATCCTGGTGAGGGCCGCACCAATGAACCACAAGACGCGATACAACTGAACGAACTGCTGCCAGTTAGTTGCTTTGTGGGAGGGCCGCACCTTGTCCTAGCCCTCGCAAAGATACCGTCGTTGCCAAGGTACAACCCTAGTTTTCAAAACGCGGCTCGCTGCTTAGCTCCCAGATAACTTTTTACACATTCCAACATCAAATCTTTGTGATTGCAGTAGACAACTTCAGCTCCCGCATTTTTTATGCGATCCACTGCTTCTTGGGCAGCTCGAACCATTTCGCTCGCACCTGCTTCTAATAATGGATCGCTTGAATCAGTCGAATCAAGGATGCGAGAAACATCAGGGTCCAAAATTCCAGCGACGACAACTCGATGTTTTTTAACAACGGTACGCAAAGCCCGCACGAGTGGTTCAGCTGACTGGGCATCCATGAAGTCCGTAAGTATCAAGAGAAAAGAACGCTTCGATTTTCCTACTCGTTGGCACGCCGCTTCAAAATCAGAATCTACGGGGATGGGTTCGAGATCAAAAACGGTTCTAATGACTGCACGCGCACCTGCTCGTCGGGGGCGCAAGTGTTTGCGCACCGATGAATTAAATGCCACGACACCACTGCGATCGCCCATGACATCAGCTACAGAGACGAGACCACAGAGTGCATCGAGAGCAATGTCGAGTCGTGTGACGATGTGTGTTGTCGATACTTCTTCTCCGATGTCAAGTAATTCACTTCCTGCATCGGTTAAAGGGAGGGGCGCGGTCATTAGACGACCTGTGTCGACCAACACAATGACATCACGGTCTTGTTCTACGCGGTACTGATTTGTCATAGGGCGACCGGTGCGTGCTGTTGCTGACCAGTTCACGGTACGCATATCATCATCAGGAAAATATTCGCGTACAGACTCGAAGTTGGTTCCGAGACCAAGGGGCCCTCGTCTCTTTAAACCTGCGGTTGCAAATCGACCCTGTTGAATCGAATGCGCAAGACGATATGCAGCTGGAAGATCAGGGAAGACTTTGATCTCGTGTGTATTTTTGGTGGGTTGATGCCAAACGGCGAGTCCCAAAGGACCCGTTGTTCGTGTTGCGAAAGGTGGAATGGTATGTAGTCCTCGGCGGTGTGCTGTTGTAGTCGCCCGAAGGTTGTCACGCGCTTCTTTTTGTGACATTTCAATATCAGCACAACTTGGTTGACGAATTTTTGTTGTAACCGAAGCGGTAGATTCAGAGGAATGTTCGCTGTCCAACTTATTTGTTGTGATCTGAAATGCTGAGGCCACTCCCCTGGCTAATTGCGCAGGCATTGTCCGTCGAGCTGAGATACGGCGCGCTCCTAAGAGTGCATCAACAACAATAAGCCCTGCCGTTCCGACTGCAATTACTAATCCAAAAAATACAGGCACAAAAAAGCAAATTACTGCTCCCACGAGAAAAGCCAGAGCAGCACGTGAGGTTGGAGCCACGGGAAAGAGTGAACATGCGAGCGCAAGTATTGCTAAGCCTGCAACAATTAATAATGCGGGGGCACTAAACAACTGTCCTCCTTAGTCGAAGCACCGGCAGAGCCGGATACTTCTCGCGGT
>CALMUU010000033.1 GCA_937872965.1 uncultured Actinomycetes bacterium | reverse complement strand
AACACGTCATCCAGAACGAAGTGAAGGATCTCTGTCAATCACACATTCGAGATTCTTCGGCTTCGCCTCTGAATGACGAGTTGGCGAAACCGGTGACGTTGAGCGACAATATTATTAGGCTGAGGTGGATGTGTTGAGATTCTTCGCACGTTGTCCGTTGAATGACGGAGGCAATATTCTGTGAAACCTCCAGTAGTCAACCGTTAATGAACCTTATATAACGTATATTGTTAACGATCTCTTATATTCAATTACTAGCCCGAATACACATGATAGCACAAGTATTTCGTTAATAATGGCTAGATTGCACTTCTATTAACGCTAATTTTGTGTTATCATACCAACATGACCAGCTCCCCCGCCCTTTTGAAACTGCAAATGGAATATAAAGAGAAGGCAGCACAACAAAGGGAACTCCTCAAACTTGTACGAGAAGTAGAAATCTTCGAAGAAGTATTCCATTCGAATGCAATCGAAAATTCAACTCTCACACTGAGCGAAACGGAAAAAATCCTCCTCGAC
The DNA here is from genome assembly GCA_937872965.1 of uncultured Actinomycetes bacterium. GTDB lineage: Bacteria > Actinomycetota > Acidimicrobiia > IMCC26256 > JAGPDB01 > JAGPDB01. Next base: position 6,224 of record CALMUU010000033.1, on the reverse strand, counting down.
ATGGAAATCGACAAAATCCGAAGCATTCGTGAAGTATACGAGGCTAAGAATCTGCACCGCATTTACAATTACATAGAAAATAAAGACCCAGAAATCACGCTCGAAAACATCTTGCTTTGTCACAAATTTCTTCTCGATAACATTAATGAAGATATCGCTGGCAGAATCAGAGTTGGGAATGAGAATGTTCGTGTAGGCAAACACATTGCCCCCATCCCCGACGAGATGGCACCGAAACTCGACACACTTCTCAAGCGCAGGATCAAATCATTTAAAGATGTCATTGCTTTTCATATTGACTTCGAACGGCTTCATCCTTTCATTGATGGGAACGGGAGAATTGGCCGTGTTCTTATTAACTGGCAACTCAAGCACATTGGGTCGGCTCCAATTATTATCCGTTCTGAGACCAAGGTGAATAAGTATTACCCTTTTCTTAGCAACGTCGATTATGCAGGGCTGACAAAGACATGCGAGTTGTTGTGGAGTGAATCAATGAATAAACGCTTGGCGTATGTCGACGGCCTCGATATTATTACTCTCGCGCAATACTCTAAAGATCACACTGATGATTCGTTAGCATCGCTCATCAACAGAGCAAACCGACAAACAATCCCAGCTTTTCGCATGCGTGGAGTATGGAATATTGGCGTTAAACCATAAACAGATCCCCTGCAAATGCATTTGAAAATTGTGTGCATGTGACATTACCGGTTCATAAATAACCGTATACTTTAGCGATGATAAAAGTTGAGAATCTGACAAAGAAATATGGCGGGAAAGCGGCCGTCGATAATCTGTCGTTCGAGGTGAAACCTGGTCAAGTGACTGGCTTTCTCGGCCCGAATGGTTCAGGAAAATCTACAACAATGCGACTCATTGTTGGTTTGGACAGACCAAACAAAGGAAACATCCTTGTTAATAATTCTTCGATAACAAAATTTAAGAGACCAATGAGCGAAATTGGTGTTCTGCTTGACGCAGACTATGTTCACCCCACACGAAAAGCAAAGAATCACCTACTGGCAATTGCCGTTTCAAACGGTTACGGAAAAAAGCGCGTTAAAGAAGTCTTAGAACTTGTGGGCCTCAGTGAAGTCGCAAACAAACGCGTTGGAAAATTCTCTTTAGGAATGAAGCAGCGCCTTGGACTTGCTGCAGTACTCATTGGTAATCCTAAAACTGTAATGCTCGATGAACCAGCAAATGGTCTCGACCCTGAAGGCATTCGTTGGATCCGCGATTTCCTTTCGTTATTAGCAAAAGAAGGAAGAACAGTTTTTGCTTCGAGTCACCTCCTCAGCGAAATGGCATTAATGGCAGACGAACTTGTCGTCATTGGCCAAGGACGTTTAATAGAACAAACCACAGTTGAAGCTATACGAAGCAAAGCCACGGGCGGGTTTATTTCATTGCGCACACCCAATATGGAAAAACTCACTAGCGTTTTAGAATCTAGCTCTACCTCATTCACCTTAGATGGAGATCGATTTCACATCGAAGCAAGTAACTCACAAGAACTAGGCCATCTAGCATTTACTCACGGCATTGAAATTCATGAACTCTACAGAGTTGAACCTTCACTTGAAGATGCATTCTTACAAATTACTTCTTCGACACAAGAGTACAGCACTACACATTTTCGGCCTGCGAGTGCTGGAGAACCTAAAGGAGGTGCATCATGATTAATCAAATATATTCAGAATGGATAAAAATCAAGAGCGTGCGCTCCAACATTATCCTCTTTATCCTTTCGATTGTATTTACATCTATCATCGCAGGCCTTGCAATGATTAATGCTGAAAACGACAAGACGGTTGATGAAGCATTCTTAGGGTTTCTTATCGCGCAGATGTTCTTTTTAGTAATCGGTATTCAAATTATTGGTCAAGAGTACCGATTTAAAACAATAAGAAATACTCTCGCGGTTACACCAAAAAGAATGAAAGTCTATATAGCAAAGTTGTTAACTTTAGTTATTACGATATTTGCAACCTCAACAATCTTGGTAATTGTTTCATTGATAATTGCTCAGTTCGCATTGGCTATTCAAGGCCATAAGATCCTTTTTGAATCAGGCAGTTCACTTAAGTTCATCTTCTTGCTCTGCATGGTAAGCGTGTTAATTTCTTTATTTGGATTCGCGATTGGTTCAATTCTTCGCCAACCTGTAGCCGCGATTGTTCTGTCTTTGGTTTGGGTCTTGATAGCCGAGAATTTGATTGCTGGGCTATTGACTCTAGCGAACGTTTCTATTTTCCAATGGATGCCCTACTGGTCTTTGGTTGGCACATTAGACAAATCATACGGAGAAGCAGAAGGTACGTTTTCTTCGCCATATTTGGGACTGCTCTATTCTGGAAGTGTGTTTCTTGTGTTGATCATCATTGGTGGTTGTATATTAGAGAAGCGAGATGCATGAGTTGAGTACTCTTGCATAATTCTCGGCGGTTTCTCTATAACATGAATTAGGAACCTCGGCCAAAGTCTTTACCAAAATCTGTCCGACTATCTGTCTGCCGCATTTCGGCATTGGTGATGAGAACCAATCTGGGATCTATTTTGCCAAGTCTTTGTTCGATGGATGCTTTTGCGTTAAGGAACGAAGACCTATCACGGCTATTCCCCAGATCCTTTTCGTCAACCTGGACAGCAAAATATGGCGAGTCATCGCCTTCGCGATGATCAAATATGCACGTCACCTTATAGAGTCCAGATAAGCCGAATTCCGCCATAACAGCCTGCATTTCTATGAGTACATCTGGCGGAATCTCTTCACTTACTTCCCACTCTTCCCACATAAGTTCGTCTTGCGTAGGTTGAGAAGCATCCTGAAGAGAAACAATCAAGCTGTTGTCCTTAGATTGCGCTGTAATTAATTGAGAGTACTGCTCTACTCTGGCGACCATTTTCGCATGAATAAAAAGATGCGGACCAGTGTCCGTAAATGTAATCACATGGAACCAAAAATTGGGATCTGAAGAACAAAACATGTACTTGGCAATATCTGCAGAGGGAATAGGTTTCCATGTCACGTCGAGACCTAATACAGAAAGATCAGGGGGAACAACCCCGTCCATAGGATAAAGCAGCAAGACAGGAATGTCGCCGACAGACCTTAAATCATGTTCTGTAAAAAATCCGTTGCACTGTTCATTAAATTCTTCAAGAAAAGATCGTGATCCTATTCGAACGGGTTTCCCTTCGTGTGTGGGACACAACACGTGCTCATCTCCTAACTCAGAAGCGTATTGCACACTTGCCAGGTTAAGAACATTCGGAGTTTTAAAAAGACGTACAAGCGCAGGTTGACGAAGGGTATGAGATGGTGATTGTCCTCGTGTTCTCATCGTCGTTCATCATCCTTAAATCTGAAGTGACAATTCTACTATTTGTCTTGTTTGGGCGTCCAGACTAGCTGACCCATCAAAGCAAAAGAGTGAGAAGTAAAGTGAACACCTATGCAACACATCGAATTCTATTTTGACCCATCCTGCCCGTGGTGTTGGGTGACATCGCGCTGGTTAACCGAAGTAAGTCAACATCGCGATATATCCATTGAATGGTTGCCCTTTAGCTTGGCGATTAAAAATGGCGAACTCGACGGCGAGGACGTCACCGGACATCTTGATACTCACACAATTGCACATCGAGTGCTGCGAATGATCGAAGCGATTCACGCCGAGGAAGGAATCGACAGAGGTCAACTCTATAGCGCGTTCGGACGTGCGTACTTTATCGATAAAACACTGAATGATGATAACTTTATGCCTGTGGTTCTTCAACAACTTGGTCTGGATCCTGATTACATCAACCAAGCAGACAACATTGAACACGACACCGCACTCACCCAACACATGGACACGGCAATCGAGATTGTCGGCGACGACGTGGGTGTGCCTCTCGTAATCTTCGTAAATGAAAAGGGAGAAAAGCAGGGGTACTTTGGTCCGGTGTTGCAAGGTCTTCCCGACACGCAGGATGGTTTAGACCTATGGGACGGACTCTCAAGCTTGGGATCGTCTTCGAATTTCTTTGAGCTCAAACGTGCGCGCACCGACAGATCGAAAGTGAAAAGCACTCTACGTCTCTTCGAAGATGCAGCTAGCGTCACTCCTGATAGAAGGCGACTCACTACAAACAGAACCGAATAGTTGGCGGGACATTAATTAGTCAAAGAAGGCGGCCTGGGCACAACGCCAGGACGACCAACGTATTCGCTTAGCCCTATAACCGTTTCCATAGAAAGCCTTACGGGTTGTTCGTTGGAGAGATGAATCTCCAAGCCCTTATTCCGATCAATATCACCGTCGTGAATCAACGTAAACGCATTGAGCAGATCTTCCAATTGCACCGGTCTTATAGAATATAGGTCAGGTGCATCAAGCTCAGTTAAGTACGCAAGGGCAAGTTCCTCTGTTCCAAATACAACACCCCCGGAATCAAAAATATCTGCAGTACCCTCATGAGGCCGATCCGCTAGAAGCGCTGGAGGAAATTTAGCCGCATTCAGAGTTGTAGGGTCCTGAATTGCACCTGGGTTCACCCCTACTATCACGTACACAGTACAGTTCTTGGCTGCTTGTACTGATTCTCGCACAATCTCGCCTTCGACATCATTTCCGTCCAAGGCCGTAATCAATTCAGTGAGAGCTCGTAGTTCTCGGACTTTTTGAAGTTGTCCAATAAGGGCTTCAAGTTGATCCGGACCTATAGGAATCAAATCATCGTCGTAAAAAATCGTAAGATATACCGGCGAATTCAAAACTCGTTCTTCAAGCGACTGCACAACATCAAGCACGTCTGATAGAGCGATATCGGAAATGGATAGGTTTTGGTAGCCAAACGATTTTAATTTTGCCAGTGTTTTTTTCTGGAGCTCAGGAGTAACTGCGCAGAGCAGCATCGAGCCTCCCACTTCTTCAAATGGGTGAAACAAAGGCGTATCTATGCCATCTGGATTTTGTTGCCACACGAAACCAATACGACATTCAAACATATCGGTTTCTGGGCTGATGGCCTGACCTGCGCCTCGAACTGCATCGAGAAAAGCATTGAATTGGCGACGATTTACTTTATCCACAGAAGGAGTATTGCGAGTCAATGAATCCTCCTTGAACCAAAGTGCGACAATGTTTCTAATGCCCCATTTTACTCTTCGGTTAGGCAAACCACCAGAGAAGAATTTCTTATAATTCAGAATTTATCCAGCGTTAGCTCTTCCGCGATTCGTAAAACTCTCGATCGCGGTTAAATTGCCAGGGATTGCGAGTATTGCACGTCTGGATCTCAATTGATTCCCACACTTTACCCACAACGTAGGGTTCTATTGCTAACCATTCATCGAGTTCTTGCCGACTGGGAAAATCCATCATCAACATCGAACCACACATCTTCCCATCTTCGGTTGTGAGCGCTGCCCCGTACCACATGGTTCCATCTGCAACCATCGTGTCGCCTAATGCAATGTGGTCTTCACGTACTGCAAGCCTTCTGTTCAAAGCTTCATCGTCTGTTCCGTCACGGCCAATAATAAGAAATTGCATGCGAAGAATCTAGCGGAATCAACATAGGATCTTATAAGAATTAACCCTGGCGTCCACCGAAAGGGATAAAGTAGACTTATGGGATGAATGGCGCCAACGGAAGGTATTCTTTCTATAAGACGATTCCAGCAATTATTGGTTTGGAACAAGAAATCCCGATCTATCGAGTGATCACTGATTCTTCTTCACCCGGAGAAAGTACTCCAAGCGTCATCCAGCTGAGAGGTATAGAACTACAGATTTATCTATACAGCTTTGTGTCATCTCAATATCCTGAAGCCGCTGTGTGGAAATCAGAACACGGATTCGCTTCTACTAAAGGATATGCAGTTCACGATGGACGCGTTTATCGAGATCAAGATTTAGTAGAACTAGCTACAGCAGAATGCATGAACCCATTTGAGCTTGCGGCACGTATTAGCGCGATGCGAGAAAACCTCCGTGAGTTTATTGCCAACAGCAACGGTGCTTACATCGCATATTGCGATTCCGGTGAAGATATCCATGGATTCAGTTTTCATGAAAACTACTTAGCGCAAAAAACACAAGGGCTCTTGTCATCCGATCCAGCAAATTTCCTTGTCTCGCGCGCTGTATTAACAGGAACGGGAGGTCCCGCTTTTCACGAAAATACTTTCTGTCTCTCCCCTCGGTTGTCCTACACGCAAAGCGATAGTC
>CALMUU010000032.1 GCA_937872965.1 uncultured Actinomycetes bacterium | reverse complement strand
GCAACAAAAGCTTCGGGCGGAACTTCTACGCGACCGATCGACTTCATTTTCTTTTTACCCTCTTTTTGTTTCTCTAACAACTTCTTTTTGCGCGAGATATCTCCACCGTAACATTTGGCGAGAACATCTTTGCGCCGTGCACGCACCGTTTCACGAGCGATGATGCTTCCCCCGATGGCAGCTTGAATAGGAACATCAAAGAGTTGCCGTGGAATAAGTTCACGAAGTTTTTCTGTCATCTTACGGCCATACTCGACAGACTTTTCTCTGTGAACCACTGACGAGAAAGCATCGACGACTACCCCATTGAGGAGAATATCAACCTTGCACAACTTCGATGCGCGAAAGCCACTGGGTTCATAGTCGAGCGAGGCATACCCTTTGGTGCGCGACTTCATGGCGTCAAAAAAGTCCATCACAATTTCAGCAAGTGGTATTTCGTAACGAAGTTCGACACGCTCGGGAGAAAGGTACTCCATGTTGATAAGTTCCCCGCGTCGTTCTTGCGAAAGCTCCATCAATGTACCCACATATTCTTTGGGTGTAAGCAATGTGACCTTTACAAACGGTTCTTCAATGAAGTCGATGGCGTCGGGAGTCGGCATATGTGACGGTGCTTCAATCTCTTCGCGTGTCCCATCATTTTTTGTTACAAAGTAAATAACATTCGGCGCAGTCGCAACGAGTGCGAGGTTGTATTCACGCTCGAGGCGTTCCCGAATAATTTCCATGTGGAGAAGACCGAGGAAACCACAACGAAATCCAAAGCCAAGAGCACCAGATGTTTCTGGTTCAAAGGTGTAGCTCGCATCATTGAGTTTAAGTTTTTCTAAAGCTTCACGCAGGTTACCGAAATCATCACCGTCTACAGGATACAAACCACAGAACACCATCGGCACCGGGTCAAGGTATCCCTCAAGTGCAGAGGCTGGGTTGTTCGCTAACGTAACTGTTTCACCCGAACGCGCATCGCCAACATCTTTGATTCCTGCAATTAAGTAACCTACTTCACCGGGGCCAAGTTCTTTCACGGGTGTCGGCGCAGGTTTACGAATTCCGATTTCTTCTATTTCGTGTTTGGTCCCAGCCTGAACAAAAAGAACTTTGGATTTTGTATCAAGCGTTCCACTCATGACACGAATAGATGAGATCACTCCCCTGTATTGATCGTAATAAGAATCGAACATCAATGCTTGAAGTTGGGCATCGCGATCACCACCGGGTGCGGGGATTCGCGTGATAACTTCATCAAGAAGGTCGGATACACCTTCTCCTGTTTTTGCACTGATACGCAATATTTCGTTTGCCGGAATACCCAAGACTTTTTCAATTTCTCCGGCTACTCGATCGGGATCAGCCGCAGGTAAGTCAATCTTGTTCATCGCCGCGACGATCTCCAGATTATTTTCTAACGCCAAATAACAGTTCGCCAACGTTTGCGCTTCAATCCCCTGACTCGCATCGACGAGCAAAATCGCGCCTTCACACGCTGCCAGCGAACGGGAAACTTCATAACCGAAATCGACGTGGCCGGGCGTGTCGATAAGCTGAATCTGGTGATCCTTGTAGGTTAAGCGAACGTTTTGTGCCTTGATCGTAATTCCGCGCTCGCGCTCAATATCCATCGAATCAAGGTACTGTGCCCGCATATCGCGGGCATTGACGGCACCGCAGAGCTCGAGAAACCTATCTGCGAGGGTAGATTTACCATGGTCGATGTGCGCCACGATGCATACGTTACGGAGTTTGTCCTGATCAATCATTGTGGAAGTAATTTAGCGTCAAGGTGAGAGAAACTGGCAAGCCTGCTAAACTTTCTTCTTCACGATATACAGGTTTTAACACATAATTTCAGGAGCACACGTGGCAAACATTAAGAGCCAAAAACAACGAGTTATCACGAACGAGAAGGCGCGTCAGCGTAATGCTGCAACGAAGTCTGAATTGCGAACTCACATCAAGGCTGCCGCTGCTGCAATTGAGGAAAAAGCTGAAGATGCCACATCGAAGGTCGCAAAGGCACAATCAAAGTTGAGTTCTGCTGTTTCTAAAGGTCGTCTTCACAAAAAGACTGCTGCTCGTAAAACCTCTCGATTGATGAAAAAGGCTAACGCCTAGTTTCATTGGCCTTTTGGCTACACATACAATGCACTTATGAAATCATT
>CALMUU010000031.1 GCA_937872965.1 uncultured Actinomycetes bacterium | reverse complement strand
AACAACCCACTAACCAAATAACCACCCAGACAAAAATGGCCCCGAGAAATCGGGGCCATTCTTATGTCTGCTTTATACATTCTTATCGTGCGCTAGTTCGTCATAGCGTGTGGATGCCGACAAAGGAACATCGCTGAGATATGCACTTCGGTCGATAGCAATACCGCTCACGGCTGAAGTTGCAAGCTGAACATGAATAGCGATAATTGCCTTTATCGAATTTACGAAGGTGAAGTCATGAAATAACAATGCGAGAGTGAAAAGCGCCAGACCCAAACCAGTGGCGGTTGCGATGGTGCTTGTGCGTGAGTACACATCGGGCATACGAATTAATCCGACTCCTCCCACGAGGAATACCAAACCGCCAACAATGACGAAGATAATGCTGAAAATATCTAAAACCGTATTCATTGTTCGTCTCTCAAAATCAATCGAGCAAGCGCGAGCGAAGATAGGAATCCCGCAGAGGAAACTACGAGCAGCACATCCATAATTGCGGAATAGTCTGCGAGCATTCCAAACAATATAAATAGTGCAATACATACTCCCAACAATAAGTCTGCAGCGATGGCTCGGTCGGAATCACTCGGACCTATCGCAATTCTCAAAATGACTGCTGCTCCACTGAGCGTTACAAGAACGACACCGGCATAAAGTGCAATATTCATTTCTTCTCCTCCTTTTTGGGCCAATTTTCAGGATAACGCAAACTTTTGAGCATGTATGTTTCCATCTCAGCAAGCTGTGAGCGAAATACGTCAGCCTCTGGCGCATAGATTCCATGAACGAAGAGAACGGGAGGGTTCGCTTGAATAGCGAGAGAGAGAGTTCCGGGCGTGAGCGAGATCAAACATGACAACATTGTTATTTCAATACTGGTTTTACTCTGAAGAGGGAATTTTACGATAGCAGGAGATGCCTTCGATCCTGGCGTAAACATATCGACCATAACGTACACATTCGCTTTCAAGAATTCTATGAGATAGTAAACCATGAATGAGGCAAATCGAAGAATCGCCAATATGAAACGTATCATTATGGAAGTACCGCCTTAATGTATAGCTCTGTATTGATAAGTGAGTCGGCTGCGCGTTCTGCAAAGCCTAAAAGTAAATCTGCATTGATGCCAAGGATAAGAGACACGAGCGCCAATATCAGCCCTGGCGCAAGTAGCGATTTTGATATTCGCACACGAGTGATGGTATCAGCATCGACACTGCGTTGATCTACTTCTTCGTGTGCTTCTTGCCGAGTCCAAAAAACAGTGCTCCATATTTTGAGCATTGAGACCAGAGTGATAATACTTACTGCCACAATTGAAACAGTCGCAACCATATTGTCTTTTTCTATAGCGGCGCTGAGGAGAGTGAACTTTGCGATGAAGCCAGAAAAAGGTGGAATCCCTGTAAGAGATAACGCCGCACAAAAAAAGCCAACAGCAACGACCGGGTCACTTTTTGCAATGCCCGATAGCTTGGATAGGCGACCAGTTCCGTATGTCTCTTCTATTGCTCCTACCGACAAAAACAGCGAAGCTTTGACGATCATATGGTGAATGAGATAGAAAATTCCTGCGGTTAAACCCAGAGGTCCGAATAAAGCAACACCCATCATGATGTAACCAATTTGACTCACCATATGAAACGCTAATATCGATCGGGTTGTTGTTTCTCCTAGCGCCCCGAAAGCACCAGTTACCATTGTCGCTGCGAAGAGAAGGGTGAAGAACCACAAATATCGATCTGTCCCGTCAAAAATGACTGCATAGAGTCGATACAGTGCATAAACAGCAACCTTAGTATGCAGCCCGGAGAACAAAGCAGAAACAACGGGAGAAGTAGCAGGGTAGGTTCGCGCGAGCCATCCATGCATCGGAAGCAATGCAGCTTTGATGCTCAGTGCAATAAAAATAACTCCAACCGCTGCTGCCGTCAGTGTAG
>CALMUU010000030.1 GCA_937872965.1 uncultured Actinomycetes bacterium | reverse complement strand
CTCGCGGTCGCTCGTCCCTCGCTCCCTGTGATGCCTTTCGTCGGCGTGTACGCAAAGCACACACGCCTCGCGGTCGCTCAGTAAGTCATTCTGAGTGAAACGAAGAATCTCTGCTCAGCACACTCTCAACGCTAGAGATCCTTCGCTACGCTCAGGATGACAGGCTCGATTCAGAAGGACACAGTCAAATCAGGAAGCGCGCAATTCGACGATGTCGAGAAAATTGTTGAAGATGCATTCTGCGGTTGCAACATAATCATCATTTATCGCCGCAAATTCCTTTCGCAACTGCGCAGCGTCATGGCGTTTTAAATCAGGGTCGAGCATCAGCCAATCTTCAAACATTTCTTTTGTGACTTCAACGTGCGATTGAACACCATAGGCACATGAACCTACTTTGATGGCTTGATTGCGACACCATTTTCCTGTTCCCAATAGTTCAATATTGTCGTTGAGATTGATGGTTTCACCGTGAAGCTGAAAAACATCAATCGATTCGGAGCAATCTTTGAAAAGTGGGGCTCTTACACCCGCAGCCGTGAGATCTAAACGAAATTGCTCGCCTTCGGGATCCTTGAATCCAATCTCTTTCAGTTCAGCAGGAACAACCTCAGCGCCGGCTGCCTTGGCAAGTATTTGCATACCTAAACAGATTCCAAAATAGGGTATGCCACGCTCAATTGCTTCGCGAACGAATTCGATTTCCTTCTTCATCTTTTCAGTATCGTCATTTGCGCTATCAGGACCCCCGCACACAACAATGGCAATGTAATTTTCTATGGAGAGAGGTTCTTCACTGGCTTCAAGATCAACATCATCAAGCGTCAAACCTCGTTGCTTTGCAACTGAACTAAAAATACCCGGGCCTTCATGTGCGATATTTTGTAAGACAAGGATAGGGGCTGTCACGGGGATCCTAGGAAGGGTTTTTTGGAGCCTTCTCTTTCTTTGGCTTCTTCTTTTCTTTTCGCTTATCTTGACCTTTAGCCATGATTACTCCTTACAATCGTTTGAATCAGTTTATATCTTCTCATCGATGAGGTGTTCAGCTTTTCTGTTCTGAATAACTCAAGGTAGAAGGCTAAATGAGGGAATGTTCCGCTTACTCACGTATTCAGAAACGAGGGATGCAACGATAAGTGTCGCCCTAATAAGAATGCGACAGGTTGCGAGTCATGATTTTTCGTGTCAGCTTCTCTAGGAGCGGAGTCATCGCCACTATATGGAAGAGTGATTTCATCTCTTCTTGTAATAGGCTCGGCTGGTCGTTGTTCCGGTGGGTTGGCTCTGTACGCGGCTACGGTGACGGACCATTTGCCTGCTCAGCATGGAGACGTGCATCCATCTTTTTGCAAGATATAGCAACTTTTTACTTGTTTTCGTCTCATGCATGCGATATAATACAAACATATGTACGTGATTGAAGAACAGACTGCTCTTATTCAAGAGGCGCTTGAGAAGATAAAGGCGTGCTGCGAAGAAAGTGGAGCATCAATTTCAACAGCTGAGATGAAAGCCTATGCCAACGTCCAACAGTTCACCAATCTTGTAGGGTCTCAAGTCGCAGTACGGTATCGAGATTCGGGGATGTGGGCCAACGAAGGTTACCTATCGGCAAAGACAGCAATCGTTCATGAAACGCGCGTTTTACCGCGCAGTGCGAACGATTCACTAGCAATTGGGTCGTTAATTCGTGATTTTTCAGCCGTCGCCAAAGCTGTCTCAATGGGAACAATCACAACAGATTGTCTATCCCTACTCGTTCCATTAGCCAGCGAAAAGTATCGCGAGTTTTTTGCTGAAGATGTGGAGTTATTAGTAAAAGTTTCACAGACATTATCGGCCAAACAGTTCTCCGATGCAGTGCGACACTGGAAAAACATGATCGATTCAGTCATTGAAGAGACTTCGGATGAATATGATCATTTTCAAAATCGCTTTTTATACTTTTCCGAAACAATGGATGGTCGCTATATCCTTCATGGAGAATTCGACTCCATCCAAGGAAAAATTCTCTACAAAGCCATTCAAGATGTCAGCAGCAAACTTTGGAAGAATGCCCCGTCAGAGTCACGAGGAGGATGCTCGCCTGCACAACGACGTGCCGATTCACTTGTTTGCATTGCACAGGGATATCTGTCCGGCGAAAAAACGGCCATCGACGACATAGGCGTGGACCTAGAAATCACAGTAGATGGAGAGCACAATATAATCAGAGAGACAAAGGAATTTCGCTTTTCTCCTAACCCCATGCTAACAGCCGATATTGTGATCGATATTAACGATTTAGACCCAAAGTATTCAACACATGCATTTCTCACTAAATGCATTACGACTGAATCGCCCATCATTTCAACTCACTCACGTGAGCATCTTGAACAAATTCTGTGCGATACAACTCTGAATGTACCTATAAAATGCAGCGATGGAACATACGATCTCGGTCGCACAGCACGAACTGCCCCATGGAAAATGAAAAAACAATTACTTCTTTCACAGCGAACCTGCTCAATTGCAGGTTGTACAACACCAGCACATTGGTGCGATGCGCACCACATTCATCATTGGGCACACGGCGGAGAAACCAAAATCGACAATCTGGTGCTTTTATGCCAGCGACATCACACAATGATGCATAAGGATAAAACTTTCGCTGAGAAAAACTTAGCGAAACTCAAACATAGTCCTCCGACCTTCGATACTGGATAAAACCGTACTGATTAACTACTTGCTGGCATTATCATCGTCGTCGCCATCATCAAATTGATGAAAACGCGCCTGTTCAATCTGTTCAAGACTCTTTAATTTATGGTGCCTTTCATCGAGGGCGATAGCACGCAAAAGGTCCCCAACTGTTTCGTAATTTCCGTACTCATCCCGGAATGAACTCTCCCATTTTTCATCATCAGTTTCAGGATGATCGCGAACATAACCCATGTATTCATGCTCGGCATGATCTTCGAACTGTGCGTTAAGTAAATAACTCCAACGCGGCTTGAGAACATACAGAAACCAAGACAAGTGATAATACAAATAAGCCAGAATTTGAGGAAGGACTCGAACACGAATAAGCCCATGTTTTTTATATCCCCGCGTTTGAGTCAATTCTTCAATGATAAGCAAGTGCCATAACTCGTTATCTTGTTGCTCTCGTGCATCAAGTACTTCACCGTGAATTCGGCGAGCAAACTTGGGTGCTGAATGTGTATGGGTTATAGCAACATAGGACACTTGTTCCCACGCAACATAGGGCATGCGCGCAATAATTTCGAGAACCAAAAACTTAGAAAGCGCAGCTTTGCGTCCGTAAACCACATCCATAAGTCGGAAAAGCAACCATGCTGAAATTCCATAATGCATACGTGGTGTTTCGAGTGTTTTTTGTTGCTCTTTTTTAAGCTCGGAACTACTCAACTCACGACTCTCCATAAACAAAGTCTACCGACATAAGAATTATTATTCGTAACGGTGCATATAAATATTATTGACTAATCCCACTGCCATAAACATAAGAAGCACAGCAGATCCACCGTAACTAACAAAAGGCAGAGGTATTCCCGTAATAGGCATTATCCCCATTGTCATTCCAATATTTTCAAAGACATGGAACACGAACATCGAGACCACTCCAATACAAATTAATGTCCCCGTCGCATCAGGAGCCGCACGCGAGATTCTCCACATTCTCCACGCAATAATTCCAAACAGACCAAGCACCGTTGTCGATCCCAAAAATCCGAGTTCTTCCCCAATGGCAGTGAAAATAAAATCGGTGTGCTGTTCGGGAACATAGCTCAAATTTGTTTGTTCACCTTTGAAAAGCCCCTTCCCCACCATTCCACCATTACCAATAGCAGTTTTGCTTTGATCGACATTGTAAGCAGAAGAACCCTTATCTGCGTCTTGGTTGAGAAAAACCGTTAATCGATCTACTTGGTACTGTTTCAATACACCCATTTGCAAGACACCGACCACGCTCACGATTGCAAAGATCGCAAGAACCAGAAGATAACGTCCGCGAGTTCCCGCAACACTGAGCATTCCAATACTGATCGCGCCCAACACCATGGCCGTACCAAGATCGGGCTGCAATAACACCAAACCAATAGGTACAATCGCTATGGCAAGAGTACGTATTAAGGCAGGGATATGAAATTGTTCGTTCTGAGAAATGTAGCTTGCAAGAACAATGATCAGAAAGAATTTAGAAAATTCACTGGGCTGCAATTGGAAACCACCGGGAAGTGAAAACCATCCTTGGGTACCATTGGCTGCGGACCCTAAAGGAGACAACACCAATAGCAACATTCCAACAACGCCTATGTATATCAACGGTGACATATCTCGCATCTTGCGATAGTCAATCGACATAACGAAAAACATCAACATGATTCCAACAAGCACAAAACCTATTTGACGTTCAAGAAAGTAAGTTCTGGAAAATCCTTGTGCTGCCAAGCGCGAACGAGATGCCGAATAGATCATCAAGCAACCCAGCACCGAGAGTGCGCCCACAGCACCTAATAGCACCACATCCACTTGACGCCACGGCTTGGCAGAAAGTTGTTTTTTTGCTGCCGTTAATGATTTTGTCAGTGCCATCAGTCAGCACCACCCGGGGGAGGAGCAAATTTCACGCTGGTTATACCCAAACCATAGGCGCCTTCAAATACGCGACGGACAATCGGGGCAGCGGTACCGGCGCCCCACCCTGCTTCTTCGATAACAGAAACCGCGACGTACTTAGGATTAACAGAAGGAGAAAATCCAACGAAAAGAGATGTGTCTTGTTTTCCATCAATTTCTGCGGTTCCTGTTTTCCCTGCAACTGAAATTGAACTAGGAAAAGAATCGAACGCAGCACGTGCAGTTCCTTCTTCTGAAGTTATGACGCTCGTGAACCCCCGTTTCATGACCGAAACCATGTTTGCATCGAGCGTGATCGTTTTTTTCAATTTAGGCTTAGTGACACTCGAGGGTTTCTTAGATCCTGCTGGAAGAATCTCAGCAACGAGCTGGGGCTGATACAGCTTGCCGCCATTTGCAAAGGCGCCATACGCCATTGCAATCTGAATGGGCGTAACGAGTGTGTCCCCCTGCCCCACAGAGGAGTTCACGTTATCACCCGGCAACCATTCAGCGTAGGGAAATGCTTTCGGATCTTCTTTATGGACAGCTTGCTTCCACTTCTCATCAGGGATACGCCCCTTACTTTCATTTCCGATAGGGATACCCGTGACACTTCCAAATCCGAACTCGCGTGCAGTGGTTTGGATGGCATCACCATCAGGATTATTTTTGTATTGAAGAGACCATAATTTTGAACCGATGTTATAAAAGTACGTGTCAGAAGACACGGCCAAAGCACGGGACAATGAAATAGATCCGTTTACTTTATTTCCCGCATTGGCAAACACAACATCAGAAACTTTAAGGGAACCCGTATCGTTAAATGTTGAATTAGGTGTGACAATTTTGCTCTTAACACCCGCGATGGCTGTCACCATTTTAAAAGTTGAAGCCGGGGCATAAAGACCTTGCACTGCACGATTATTAAGCGGATATGCATTAGCAGGATCATTCAATTGTTTCCATACGGGCGTAGTGATTCCTTCCACAAATGCTGCTGGATCAAATGTAGGAAAACTCGCAAGTGCAAGCACAAAACCATTTTGCGGATCGACAATCGTCACCGATCCGCCCGCCGCTTTGAATTTGGTAAATTTTGTTTTATCGTTCGTGTCCTGCTGAGAGCGAGTTACTTCAATCTGCTCTGCAAGCGAGGTTTCCGCCACGCGCTGTAAGTTAATGTCGATGGAGAGAACCACGTCATGGCCCGGAACGGGCGGAGTGTAGCTAACTTGCCGAAGTACACGTCCTTTAACATCAATTTCTACTCGTCGAGTCGATGGAGTTCCTCGCAATGCATCTTCATACGCATACTCAATTCCTGATTTACCAATAGATTCACCTAATTGATAATTTTCTTTACGCTCTTTGAGTTCCTCATCATTAATTTCGCCTACATAGCCCACAACGTGTGCAGCCAAAGTGCCGTTGGGATATCTGCGCACTGCAAGCGGGACGGCATCGACGCCAGCAAACTCATCTTGTCGTTCTTTAATGTATTGAATACGGTCAAGAGGTATATCAATCGCTATGGGTACTGGTTTATACGGAGAAATTCTTTCGTCTTTTATCCGTGCTTCAATATCGCTTTTGTCGATGTCTAATACCTTTGAAAGTCGATCAATAACTTCTTTTTTCTTCTTTTCTTCTTTTAGTTCTTGACGATCAACCACAATGGAACGCGCGATACGGTTATCCACGAGAACATTTCCGTTGACATCCAAGATTCGACCACGTGGAGCTTCTTCCTGGATGACACGGATACGATTTTGCGTTGCAGCTGCAGCGAGTTGATCTCCTGTGGCAACTTGTAAATACCAGAGACGTGAACCAAGTGTGAGAAAAAGGGCGATAATGACAACCCCAACAATTCCGATTCGCTTCTCGCGTAATTGATCTGTCATCGGTTTTTCCAAGCTGGTGCGCCAATAAATTTCTTAACAATTACAAAGATGAACGGAGAAGCAACCATGTTGATGAGCGACGAAATTAAAATCACGTATGCAGTGTGCGCGCTAAAAAGGCTCTCAAAACCTACGATTATAGAAATCAACACGTACACAGCATTACCAGCAATGCTCACACATAAGCCCATGAGAGGAACGGCGAGGGGCGTTGGTCTCATCATGCCTGTTTGCATCATTCCGATTACGAGACCGCACGCCATCATGGAGAGTCCAGATACACCCAGTGGTGTTCGATAAAAGATATCCGAGCCTACACCCGCACAAAAACCAAAAACCAAAGCAGTATTCGCACCTGCATAATAGGCAACCGCCGCTACGGCAACATAGCCAAAAGACGGTGCCGCACCAAAAATTCTCCATGACGAGAAAACCGTTGTTTCCATGAGCAAACCGACAATTACCATCAGCGCAATTGCGCTCCATCGCAAGATCGGAGAACGGTCCGTATAGTCACGTGCGGCAAGAGGGTCGAGTGAAAATCGATGAGCATGATGACGAGAAGGAGAAAGAACATCTTTCATTTTGCTGCTGCTTTACTTGTGTGAAGAACGGATACCACCGAGATACGGTTAATATTTACGATAGGTGTGAGCTTCACATCTTTATAAAGACCGCTGGGATTTCGTTTTGCACTCTTCACGGTAGCAACAGGAATATCAGGAGGGAAACGACCGTCTTGAAGTCCTGATGTTACAACCGTATCGCCGTTCTTAATATCTGCATCGGGATCAACAAATTGCATAGATATGTCACTATCGCCCGCTTGGCCCTGAGCAATACCTGTAATTTCACTTCGCGCATCACGTACGCCAACACCTGATGTCGAATCTGTAATCAATAGGACTGTAGAGCGAGAAGTGGAAACATCAATGATGCGACCCACGAGTCCATCCCCGTCAATGACTGCATCGCCCACTCGCACCTTTGAGTCAGTACCTTTATCAATCTGAAGTGTTGTCTCAAAATTTGACGGTGACCCTGTAATCACATGTGCCGTTGTATTATCAATATCAATAACTTTGGTGAGTTTAAGAAGTTTTCGCAACCGATCATTTTCGCCCACCGCTGCTTCATAAGTTTTATTTTTAGTTTTTACCTTCGTGACTTCTCGGCGCAAGCGAGTATTTTCTTTTTTTAAGTCAGAGGCATTGACAATCCCGTCGACAAAGTTTCCAACAGGGGACGTAACGGCATTCACACCACGCTGCATGGGCGAAAAAACTTCGCGCACAGCAGAACGAACTGCACCCAGAGGCCCCGATGCGCCACCTCTGAGATCTATCGTGATCAAAGTGAGCGCAGTGATACACAGTAAAAGCACGACGCGTTTTTTTACCGTCACTGGTACGAGCTTTCTAATGCAAGTTTGACGAAATAAGAACCGACTTTAAGACATCGAATTCTTCGAGACATTGCCCAGAACCAACAACAACACTGAAGAGTGGATTCTTTGCAACGATGATGGGCATTCCCGTTTCGTCTGCGAGGCGTCGATCGAGTCCATGAAGCAGAGCGCCACCGCCCGTAATAACAATTCCTTTTTCCATAATGTCTGCAGCAAGTTCAGGAGGCGTTTTATCCAGCGTCACTTTGACAGCATCGACAATGGCAGAGACTGGCTCTTCGATTGCTTCTCTGATTTCAACAGTAGAGACGACAATTGTCTTGGGTAGGCCCGTAACGAGGTCACGGCCCCGAATTTCAGCCATTTGCTCTTCCGCTAGAGGAGCAGCAGACGCAAGCCGCATTTTGATTTCTTCTGCGGTACGTTCACCGATTGCAAGAGAATATTCTTTTTTTATAAATGTCATGATGGATTCATCAAGTTCGTCCCCACCAATGCGAACCGATTCGCTCGACACAATTCCACCCAAAGAGATAACAGCGACTTCGGTTGTACCTCCACCAATGTCGACAACCATATTTCCCGTTGGTTCGTGTACAGGCAGACCTGCACCAATTGCTGCAGCCATCGGTTCTTCAATTATGTATGCAGGCTTTCGAGCTCCTGCATATTCCGCAGCTTCTTGAACGGCACGTTGCTCAACGCCCGTGATTCCACTGGGAACACAAATCACCATTCGCGGTTTTGCCCAGCGCCGCTGATGGACACGTTGAATGAAATAGCGGAGCATCTTTTCACAGACGTCAAAATCTGCAATGACACCATCTTTCAAGGGGCGGATCGCACGGATGTGTCCAGGGGTACGACCGATCATTCGTTTCGCTTCTGTTCCCACAGCAAGAGGACGCCCGTCGCGAGTATTGACGGCAACAACACTGGGTTCGTTCAGGACAACGCCACGACCACGTACGTAGACAAGGGTATTGGCAGTGCCAAGATCAACAGCCATATCACGGCCAACAATTGATGAGAAAATGGAATCAGACACGAAAAATGGTCTCCTTTAGACCTATAGGTTAGTGGTGTGTCGCAGAAATAGCCAGGTGAGATCGACGGATGATCGGCATTGCTGGCAAGGACACAGGACGAAGACCCACTGTTCTCCGTTGGGCAAGGACGAGGACGATGCCAGCAATGTTGAGGGCCGTCGAGACTCCGAGCTATTTCTGCGACCCACCACTAAGCCAGAAGGGACCAATCCGTCCAAAGGAACAAGTTATTATGTCGCAAAGCTGGCAAAGCCAGACATTGCTCGCGGTCGCTCCTCTGTCGCTCCCTGTGATATTTATGTCGCAAAGCTGGCAAAGCCAGACATTGCTCGCGGTCGCTCCTCTGTCGCT
>CALMUU010000029.1 GCA_937872965.1 uncultured Actinomycetes bacterium | reverse complement strand
TGGTTTAAGACGTTTTCCAAAAAGCAGAAGGAAGATGCTCGAAACGGTAGGGATAACAGGGATCAACCATGAGTAATGAAGAAAGCTCGAATCCATTATTCAACCCCTCTGCTACTCAATGCAGGTGACTCTGTCATAAGCGAAACATCATCGGGACTTGTCGTATGCTTACGTTTAAAGATAGCAACCATTAGCGCCAATCCAACGGCCACTTCCGCTGCAGCTACCACCAAAGTAAAGAAGACTGAAACTTGACCAGCAACATCATCCAGTGCTTTTGAGTATGCAACAAAGGTGAGATTGGCGGCATTGAGCATAAGTTCAATGCTCATAAACATAATTAGAGCATTTTTTCTAATTGATACTCCGGCTAAGCCGATGCAAAATACCATGGCAGCAAGAACGAGATAATGCGTGGGGGTAATTGTCACGACAATACCTCCGTTGCATCAATATTCTCATCGGATTCATCGACATCGAGAAAGTCCGCTGTGCTTGTCGCGCGTCGCGCAAGAACAACAGCGCCAATGACAGCCGCTACTAAGAGGACAGCGGTAAGTTCAAAAACCCAGACGTACTTTGTAAAAAGTGTTTGTGCCACGATTTCAATGTTGGTGAGTTTTCCCTGCTCGAGCGAAGCCGTAACGCTTTGTGTTCCCTGAGCCCATTTCGTTCCACCTACAAGGAGCAAGTTGGCCGCAAAGAGAACAGAAATCGAAGTTGCAATAAGGCGTTGATGATTCAATGGTTCATCTTCGTCCATGTCAGAACGATCAACGCCCAAAAGCATGATAACAAAAAGAAAAAGAATAACAACGGCACTTGCATACACAATAACTTGGACAGCTGCTGCCAAGTCAGCTCCCAAAAGAACATAGTGAACAGCAATACTCATTAATGCCATGACGAGAAACATTGCGCTGTGTACAGGATTCCGTGCTGTAACAACACCTATGGCACCCACAAGGGTGGTCAAACCCGCAAGATAAAAGATAATGGCGATCATTTTTTTTCCGCCAGATCGCTACTGTCATCCTGAGTGGCTTTAGCCCGAGGAGCCTTCCCTGAGCGAGCAGAGCGAGTCGAAGGGATCTCAGATTCATTGACCACTTCCAAATTGAGATCCTTCGCAAGCTCAGGATGACTACTTAGAATCAGGCCTCGTTGTCCAGTCTCTGGGGCGCGCACACCAAATCCACGTTCGCCACTCCACCCTACTTTTCCTATGTAGTCTGCATCGCCACTCGCTGCCGTGGCACGCATCCAACCAGAAGTATTGTCGTCTTCGTGGCCATGCCATAGCTCCCAAGGTAAACGTTGGGCACGTCCCTCATCATCGACCACTAATTCATTCTTTGTATAGATCGCATCATTTCGGTTGGTAAACGAGAATTCAAAAAGCTTGCTTTCCGTAATCGCTTCAGTGGGACATGCTTCGACGCATAGGTCGCAGTGGATGCATCGCAAATAGTTGATTTCGTACACATAACCAAAACGTTCCCCCGGCGAAGTGGGATTTTCGGGATCATTATCTTTCCCGCGAACAAAAATACATTTTGCTGGACATACACCCGCACATAATTCACAACCGATGCACTTTTCCATTCCGTCTTCGTATTTATTCAGTACATGACGACCATGGAAACGAGCTGGCTTATCGCGCTTCACTTTAGGATAGCGGCCCGTGACTTTTTTCTTAAATACTTGCGCAAGCGTGATGCGAAAACCTGTGAATTGACCCATTAGACATCCACCTTATTCGTTGTGCCAGAACCGTATCTGTCATCCTGAGTGGCTTTAGCCCGAAGGGTCTCAACTTCGTTGACCACTTCTATATTGAGATCCTTCGCAAGCTCAGGATGACTACTAGGGATAAGACCTTGTAATTCTTCGCTTTCGTTAGGAATACATGCCTTAAGCGTGTAATAAATCCCGAAGGAAACAATCACCGCAGCTACAGCTGAAAAAACGGCAGTCACTTGTTGAGCGTTCATTGAGCCGAATGTGACATTGATAAAGTCCCATTCATACGCGCGCGAAGTACTCAGAACCAGCATTGTGGCTACCCAAAGGAAGGAGGCCTCGATCATGTACTTCCATCCGACTTGCATCAATTGGTCGTATCGTAAACGCGGCAATGATGCGCGAATCCATACTGTTCCGTATAACAAAATCAACAGCTTGCCCATGAAATAAGCAACGGGCATGATCCATGTATTGAGCCAGTGGTTGTCGGAAACGAACCCGAGCGAGGGCCCCGATGGCCCTCCAAGGAAGAGGGTCACTGCAACAGCACTCATGGTTATGAGATTCATAAATTCCGCTAGAAAGAAAATCGCAAAACGAATACCGGTGTATTCAGTGTGGAAACCACCCACCAGCTCTTGTTCGGCTTCTACCAAGTCAAAGGGAGGATGGTTTGTCTCGGCAATTGCAGAAAAGAGGAAAAGGATGAAGGAAATAAATGCCGGAATGATAAACCAGTTAAAGAGAGGCCAATCTCCGATATTCGATAGCGACCAGGTTCCTTGTGACTGCGAATCCACGATGACACGTGTCGAAAGTGATCCAGACTGGATTACTGCACCAATAACCGCAAGACCAAGCGTTGCTTCATAACTAAGAAGCTGTGCGCTCGCGCGAACAGCACCAAGAAGAGGATACTTCGAGCCAGACGACCACCCCGCTAAAAGGATTCCATAGAGCCCAAGACCAGACATCATGAGCAGCCATAAGATTCCCATAGGAACCTCAATAAGTTGAAGATTGGTTCGATGTCCTGCAATGACCACGGTTCCACCAATAGGAATAATGGCGAAAGCAAGGAAGGCGGGAACCATTGCGAAGTATGGAGCTAAGCGGAACATCGATTTATCGGCACTGTCAGGTATTGACTGTTCCTTAAAGAAAAGCTTTGTTCCATCTGCCAAAGTTTGAAGAAGACCAAAAGGACCGGCCGATGCTGGACCGACACGGTTTTGCATGTCGGCGATGACTTTGCGCATGAACCATACGTAAAACATCACGCTTACAAGCAGAATAACAAAAATTGCGACTGCCTTACCCGCAAGAATAAGGACCGTCGTTAGATCAAGTTTACTTGCATCGATCGGATCCGCTGCAGCGAGGAATGAAGAGAGTGACACTTACTTCCCTTCCACTCGCAGGTCGGTAACTGAAACATCTGCACGCACTAATGCACGCAGGGGATGCGAAGAGGTCATCGCGGCAAGTGCAATGCCTCTCATCATATTTTTATCGGGGACAACACGAATATCGACAGTGCCGTTGTCGTTGACGAGACGCACAACATTGTCGTCGCGCACAGAGATGGATTCAAGATCTTTGGGATGCATGCGCACTACGTCATTCAGTTGAGCAGTGGCAATGGGTGCAAGTGCACCAGAATTCATTTTCAAGGTCGACGGGCCGTGGAAAGAATCGATAAACACTAACCGCAAGGCATATTGGTCGAGATGATGTGCATGAGCATTTTCACGTTCAAAAGCCGAAGTGATCATTGCGCTATAAATAATATTCGCGCTGGGATGGTGTTCTTCATGGTCGAGCTCTTCTGCTGGATCTTCATCCGCAGCAGCGCGAGAAGCAATAGGTTCCCAACTAGGTGTTTGCACAAGCGGCGTGTGGCTTCCGACAAGAGCATCCTTATTGTCGTCAATAGGGACAATGGCTCCATCGCGAGCACGGGAAAGAACTGTGGTTGTTATATGAGCGAACGAAGGGGCAACACGTGCGATTTCATTCGTTATATCATCGACAGTTTCAAATGAGGTCGGAGAGTCGAGCCGCTCGGAGAGAAGATCGGCAATTTTCCAGTCATCAAAAACATTTCCTTGAGGGGCAACGATCTGAACAACCCGTTGTACGCGACCTTCAATGTTTGTAACTGTGCCATCCTTTTCATTCGCAACGGTTGTTGGGATAAAGATATCTGCGTGCTGAGTGGATTCGTTAATAAACGCATCTAAGGCAATAATGTTTTCACAATTTTCTAAAGCCTGTTGAGCAAGAGTTGTATCAGAGAAATGTGCAACGGGATTAGCGCCCACAAGAACAAGAACTTTGACATCACCAGACGCTGCTTTTCGCAGAATTGATGTTGTGTCGCTTTGTGAGTGTGCACCTACCTTGGTGGGAACTCGTGGCCATGTTCCCACGCTGGAAACACTTGTGTCGGCAACACGTCCGGGCAACAAACCTGGAGCCAATCCCATTTCATATGCACCGTGCATGTTTGATGTTGTAACAGCAGGCAGTAGGTAGACGTTTTCACTTGCAAGCAGTGACTGAACGAGTTCTGAAAAAGTACCTCGATCTTGTGCAGAATTTATATCTCCCGCAACGAGAATAATCTTGCCGTTAGATCCTTTATGAGAGCCTTCGCTAGCTCCTTCGCTCCGCTCAGGACTCCCTTCGGTCGGCTCTGGATGACTTTCAAGATTTTGAATTGCTTCACGGATTAAACGCTCTGCTTGTTTTTCATCACCAGGAACGAGATCGATATGATGCGTACTCATTTTTTTGGTGGCAGCAGGAAATGAATTGACATCGATAAGGGGAACATTGTTTTCTGTGAAAGCCTTACGCGCTCTCAAGAACACGATAGGAAGTGATTCTTTAATATCTATTCCTAATGTAATGATGGCCGCTGCGTGATCAATATCAGAAATTCGTGCACGTCGAGATGACAAAACGAGATCAGCAGGCAAAGAATTGCCTATCTGTGAATCAACAAGCGATGTGCCAATCACACCCTTCGCTAAACGTGATATTGCATAAGCATCTTCATTCGTACCGTGCGCACCACCAAGAAAGGCAATGGATTCTGGCCCGTGTTCAGCAAGAGCATCCGCAATAACTGATGCAGCGGCATCAAGTGCCGTATTGAGATGAGTATCCTGCTGTTTTCCTCCATCAAGAATAAAAGGAGAACGGATGCGATCATTTGATTGCATGAAATCAAAACCGTAGCGACCATTGTCACACAGCCATCCTTGGTTAATAGCTTGGGAATCGACGCCCAAGAAGCGAACCATTTCATTCCGGGATGATTGAGCAACGCCCTTACAGCCTATAGAGCAACCAGAACATGTTGTCTCATTACTTTCAAGATCCCATGGGCGTGCATTAAAGCGATACGGTTCTGCAGTTAATGCTCCTACAGGACAAATCTGAACAATATTTCCAGAGAAGTATGAAGCAAAAGGATCTCCGGGGAAAGTATTAACTTCGGTTTGTCCACCACGTTCAACAAAGGTGATGAGTGGGTCACCTGCAACATCATCAGCAAAACGAGTACACCGAGAACATTGAATGCACCTTTCCCTGTCAAGCAGAACATGGTCAGAGATTTCGATGGGCTTTTCCCAGTGTCGCTTTTCTTCAACGAAGCGTGATTCTCCTGGTCCAAAACTTAATGTCTGATCTTGTAGCGGACACTCTCCCCCTCGATCACATACAGGGCAATCGAGCGGGTGGTTAATCAGGAGAAATTCGAGAACACCATCTTGAGCTTTGTCGACGTTATCTTTCTTGAAGTGCACAACCATTCCATCTGTGACAGGAGTCGTACAGGCTGGCGGAAGTCCTCGAACACCGTCAATTTCTACTAAACACATGCGGCACATACCCACAGGCTTAAGGCGATCGTGATAACAAAAGCGAGGAATGAAAACACCTGCACGCTGAGCGGCAGTAATCAAAAGCTCACCTTTGGCAGCTTGGACGCTTTGACCATCAATAGTTAATGTCACTGTATCTTCATCAGTTTTTGGGGATTCAGGAACTGTGGTTGTCATGCGGTCACCTCCAATGTTTCATCAGCGGGTGCACCAATACGAGACAATACTTCTTCGCGGAAAAATTTATTCAAACTAACTACGCAAGAAACAGCACTGGGTCCGAGTGGGCAAATAGTCGTTTGAGAAAAAGGAGCATTCAGCCCTGGAGAAATGTTGTCACCTACATCGAGAAGCATATCGAGATCACTTGGGCGACCCTGCCCATGAGACATTCGATACAGAACTTTTTCAAGCCAGCCCGTTCCTTCGCGACACGGAGTACATTTTCCGCAACTTTCATGTGCATAGAATTTTGCAAGTCTCCAGGCAACAAGAATAGGGTCAGTAGTTTGGTCGTAAACCATCACGGCACCTGAACCCAACATGACACCAAAACGTTGTCCGACTTCATCCATGTCGAGTGGACAATCAAGATGTTCATCACTTCCGATGAGCCACTGCGAAGAACCGCCGCCAGGGATGAAGAACTTCACTCGTCCGCCAGCACGCATGCCGCCTGCTAAATCATCAATCAATTGGCGGAAAGTAATGCCGAGTTCTACTTCGTAATTGCCTGGATTGTTCACGTGTCCAGAGACGGAGAAAATTCTTGTTCCCGTTGATTTGTTCACTCCAAGTGCTGCGTATTTTTCTCCGCCCATATCAATAATGTGAGGAACGGTTGCAATTGTTTCCACATTGTTAACAACAGTTGGTTTTGCGTACAGTCCAGCAATCGCAGGAAAAGGCGGACGCAGTCGAGGCATTCCTCTTTCTCCTTCAAGAGATTCAAGCAAAGCTGTTTCTTCTCCACATATATATGCACCGGCACCACGATGAATCACAATATCGAGATCAAAACCACTACCCGCAATATCTTTTCCTACAAATCCTCGTTCACGAGCTTGTTTCAATGCAGCACTAAGTCGATCGTAAGCAAGAGCTAGTTCGCCACGAAGATATATGAATGCTTTGTTCGACTTGATCGCATACGCGGAGCAGATAATCCCTTCAATAAGTTGGTGAGGATCACGTACAAGAAGCATGTGGTCTTTAAAAGTTGAGGGTTCACCTTCATCTGCATTAATAACAAGATACCGAGGAAAGGAATCAGGAGGCAGGAAGGACCACTTCATTCCCGTCGGGAATCCTCCGCCGCCGCGGCCGCGTAACCCTGACGTTTTAACATGCTCAACAATGTCGTCAGGATTCATACGTAAAGCACGTTTTGCTACTTCGTATCCACCGAGAGAAATGTACGTGTCGATATTATGAGCATCTTCACTCTCATGCATGCGCTTAGTAATGATTCGCGTTTCCGTCACTGTCGGCATCAGACTTCACCTGCCTCGGGGGAAGGCCGCCCCTGCTGTGCAGTCGCTTCGCTCCTGACGCCAGGAACAACCTTAGTTTCGAGAAGTGTTCCAGAAATTGTGCGTGGAGTACGTGCACCCGTCTTGTATTCTTCAACCACAGTAACTGCTTCGTCGGGTGTCACTTTTTCAACGAACTCATAGTTGACTTGAAAACAAGGTGCGCCGTCACATTTTGCCAAACATTCCACTTCTTCAACAGTAACGTCTTCATCCATTGCATATTTCTTCGCTAGTTTGTTATGGATTTCTGGTCCACCCACCACGAGACATGTAACGTTGGTGCACACTGAAACTAATAGTTTTCCTACCGGTTCGCGTTTAAACATTGTATAGAAGCTGCAGCTTCCGTTTACTTCAGCAGGGGTGACTTGAACTAGTTCGGCAATTTCACGCATGGCGTCTTCGCTGAGGTATCCATCTTGATCTTGCGCCAAATGCGCCAAAGGCAAGATTGCAGATTTCGTATAGGGATACTGCGCAATGATAGCGAGCGCTTTTTCGCGATTTACAGAGGTAAAAGCCATTAGCGATCCACCTCGCCCATAATCGGATCAACACTGGAGATCACTGCAACTGCATCTGCGAAGTAGCGGCCCTTCATCATTGGTACCATCGATTGAAGATTATAAAAACTTGGTCCACGTACATGCATTCGTAGTGGCTTGCTCTCTGAATCAGAAACTATGTAACAACCAATTTCTCCTCGTGGAGATTCAACAGCAGCATAGGTTTCTCCTGCAGGTACTTTGAATCCTTCCGTGAAGAGTTTGAAATGGTGAATCAACGCTTCCATCGATTCATCGATCCGTGCACGAGGAGGAGGTGTTACTTTTTTATCCTGAACACGGTAATCACCCTTGGGCATCATCTCGACGCATTGTTTTACGATTTTCACAGATTCAAGAATCTCGAAAAGACGAATCCTATATCGATCGAAAACATCTCCGTTCGTCGTCGTAATGACATCAAATTCCACATCTTCATAGGCCAGATACGGTTGATCTTTTCGTAGATCCCAGGCATAGCCTGTAGACCGCAAAATTGGGCCCGTCGCACTCAGCGCCAAAGCATCCTCGGTGCTCAAAATACCCACACCTACCATTCGTTCCTGGAAGATGGGGTTACCTGTCAAAATTTGATCATATTGACGAACACCTTTTTCAACCAAGTCACATACTTTCAAAACATCTTTTTGCCAATCATCAGGAAGGTCGGCCGCAATTCCTCCTACGCGAATGAAGTTATGGTTCATACGCAAACCCGTGATCTTTTCAAGAATACGCAGAACTTCTTCTCGCTCACGCCATCCGTAAATCATCATCGAAACTGCGCCGAGGTCCATACCGTTCGTTGCTTGGAAAAGAAGGTGAGAAGAAATACGATTAAGTTCGACCAAAAGCATCCGTGCCCATGTTGCACGTTCAGGGATATCAATGCCCAAAAGTTTTTCTGTTGCAAGACAAAAAACAAGTTCATTGGATAACGGAGATGCATAATCCATGCGCGTTACGTTGGTACAGCCCTGAACAAAGGTAAGTTCTTCTCCCGTTTTTTCCATTCCGGTATGCAAATAACCAATAATTGGTTTGGCATCGAGAACGATTTCTCCATCAAGTTCCACCATTAAGCGTAAAACACCATGCGTCGATGGGTGTTGTGGCCCCATGTTGACGACCATGGTTTCATCAGAAACATCTTCAGGCCAAGGACCGCCTGTCATAATTATTTCTTTTTTAGTAAGAAGTTGGCTTCCTTCATGGGTTTGAAGAAAAAGACGTTCGTTTATTGTCTCGTCCATATCCTGCGTGCGATTATCTGTCATGAGAACACCCCGTTATCACGAGGAGCAAGATCGTCACTGAAGTTCACGGGAATACGAGCGGGTGCATCATCTTTGCGAAGAGGGAAACCTTCCCATTCGTCAGGCATAAGAATGCGCGTCATATCAGGGTGCCCATCAAAAACAATTCCGAACATGTCAAATACTTCACGCTCGCCAAAATTCGCACCAGGAAAATATTCCACAATTGAATTTACATGGGTATCATGTTCATCAACAGGCACAATGAATCGAATGCGTTCGTTGCGGACATGAGAAATAAAGTTCGCCACAACTTCAAATCGCGCAGCTGTAATTCCTTCTACATGAACGCG